>CAZLVZ010000001.1:0-38607 GCA_964563465.1 uncultured Candidatus Saccharibacteria bacterium
CGGAAAAAGTCCATGTTTCATTAAAAGAAGTCCCATCAGCATAATCAGAATGCCATGCTCCCTGATAATGTGCCCAAAGCTTAGTTAATCCGTTATCATCTTGCCCTATCACGGTAAGCTTAATCTTTTCTCCTACATCTACTGTTGTTTTGTCTACAGACAAAGTGCCGGAGACAGGGTCTTCTTGAACAGCGTTTTCAACTCTTAAATAAGTTGATTTTGTATTATTGCTCTCATTGGATTCCGACAATCTGTTTCCGTCATCTGTTGAAAGTGTAAATTTATGACTGCCCACTGGAAGAGTTTGAAAAATAGGACAATCTATTGTAGTCGTCTGTCCTGAATCTAATCGTGTTGTAATCGCATCACATATTCTCCATCCAGGATTTGGCAAAGATTCAGAAGAAATTTTTGTAATAATTCCTCCAGAAACATATGGCATTTTTTGAGAACCATTATTTTTAATAGTTGTTCTAAAGCTTATCTTGTCGTTTGTCGTCGGAGATGCAGGTTGAGTAATAATAGAAGAAATTATGAGGTCTGGTTTATTCTGTACTGTAGCAACTACTGTTGCCTTTACATAACATGGAACTGTCTTTGCGCTTTCTATTGTCTGGTTTGTTTTGTATCCATAAATATAACCATAGTAATATTTGTTGCCTGCCGTTGATTCAGATAATGTCCATGTCTTTGTGCAGGAAGTCGCCCCATTACAATATTGAGAATCCCATCCCGATCCTGCTCCCTCGCTATGATGACCCCACAGCATTACCTTGCTTACTCCTTGATCATCTTGCGCTGTAATTGTGACAGTAATATTCCCTCCTACGCTTACCGTTGTTTTATTTACAGACAAAGTGCCGGAGACGGGGTCTTCTTTGGTCGTGCTCGGCAAAGCATTCTCGCACTCCTGTTTCGTATTAAATGTTCTCAATCCATAATAAACATAAGATCCACAAAATTGTTTATACCCACAAGCTGTCGCGTGGTCATTGTCAAACCAATAACGGTATTGACAATTTGTTATTGTTTGGGTTACTGTCGCCTTCACATAACTAGGAGTTGTATAGCCAGCATCTGAGTGGTCAGTCGTGTCTCTGCCAGATACATAACCGTGATAAGTATATATCCCTGCACTTGGTTCGGAAAAAGTGAATACATGGGTACAAGATGTAGCTGGTGCACCTATAGCGTGTGGACACACATATCTATGCCAAGCATTACGATAATGGGCCCAAATGTATATTACTCCTTGATCGTCTTGACCTGTTACTGTTAGAGAAATTGTTTCTCCTGTGCTAACGGTTGTCTTGTTAATAGATAGTGTCCCCGAGGCAGGGTCTTCTCTTGTTTGAGCTATGGCAGAAGATGTCATAATTAAAAATCCTGCCAAAAAGATTCCCGTTATCGCTAAAAACTTAAATTTTTTATTCATAATTTTGAAAAATTAATTGTTAATTTAGAATAACCTTTATCTTATAATAATCCTTGTTTATAAAAAATACAATGATTTAATTAAAAAATGTTAATAACTTTTTAATAGGATGAACGTTTATAATATCTTTTTTCTCTGCCCAACCGCGTCGGGCTTGGGCAATACCAAGTTCCATAAATCGCAAATGATTTTTGTGGTGAGCATCGGTATTAATTACCATTTTCACTCCTGCCAGTTTTGCTTTCTTAATATTTGTATCTTTTAAATCCATTCTTATAGGAGAAGAATTAATTTCCAAAATAGTTTTTGTTGCCTTGGCTGTTCTTAAAATTTTGCCAAAATCAATACGATATTCATCTCTTCTTCTCAAAATCCTTCCTAACGGATGAGAAATAATATCAATATTAGGATTTTTCATTGCCTTAATAATTCTTTCTGTCATTTGGCTTTTAGAGAGCTTAAAATGAGAATGAATACCAGCAATAGCGTAGTCAAGATTCTTTAACGCCTGATTATTTATATCAATTGAGCCGTCTTTTAAAATATTGGTTTCTGCTCCTTGTAATAATCTAAATTTTGAATTTTGAATTTTTGAGTTTAATTTATCTATCTCTTTCCGCTGTTCGCTTAATTGTTTTTCATTCAAACCGTGCTCTATTCTCAAAAATTTAGTATGATCGGAAATTCCTAAATATTCATAATCCATATTTATGGCAACTTTTGCCATTTCTTCAATAGAATTTTTACCTCCGTCCCAATTAGAATGACAATGTAAATCTCCCTTAATATCGTTATATCCTATCAATTTAGGAATCCTATTTTCTAAAGCCATTTCTATCTCGCCCCTATTTTCCCTCATCTCTGCTGGAATATATGCTAATCCTAAAGCAAAATAAATCTCTTTTTCATCTCTGCCTGCAATCATTTTTTTGCCTCTAAAAAGCCCATATTCATTAAGCTTCATTTTTTTGTCAATGGCAATCTTTCTCAAAGCAATATTGTGTTCTTTGGAACCGGTAAAATATTGAAGCGCTGAACCATAGCTTTTTTCAGGGACAACCCTTAGATCCACATCAATTCCCGGTTGAACACGAATAGAGGATTTCGTTTTCCCTTTGCCCCAAATTTTAATTATTCCTTGTGTTTTTACAAAAATATCCATTACCTTCTCCGGCTTATTAGAAATAACTAAAATATCAATATCTCCTATGGTCTCTTTTTTCCTCCGCAAAGAACCTGCTAAATCCAATTCCCTTACTTCTTTCAAATTAATAAGAGGTTCTTTTATATCCCGAATAATCGGTAAAACTTCTCCCAAAAGAAATCTTCCTTTATTCTTCCTCAAAAATCTTATACTCTCTAAAATATTCTTTTCTGTCTTTTTGTCAAAACCGGATAAAGAAACAATTTTATCTTCTTCAATCGCTTTTTCTAAATCGTTCAAATTCCTTATGTCTAATTCACGATACAACTTCTTAATTGTTTTGGGACCTATTCCCTCGACGGCCATTAACCCCTCTATGTCTACGGGAAATTTTTTCTTTAATTCTTGATAATCTTTAATTTTTCCAGTCAACAAATACTCTTCAATTTTTTTAGCAATACCTTTCCCTATTCCCGGAATAGCAATAAGTGCGCTCGTTTCTCCTTTTTTGTAAATCTGAGCAACGCTCTCTGCCAAACTTTCTAAGACAATTGCTGCTTTTTCGTATGCTTGCGGCTTAAAGGCGACTTCTTCTATCTCTAAAAGATAACCAATTTCATAAAATATATTTGCTAACTCTTGATTAATCATATTAAGTTTATTCTATCACAGGCAGGGTTTTCATAAAACAAAAAAAAAGGGGTCAAACCCCTAAAATTCTTTTTTAATCTTTTAATAGTTCGTTAAATTCCTCCAAAGATAAATCCAAATCTTTGATAATGGCGTTGAGTAAGCCCTTTTTAATGTCTTTGTTGTGAAACGGCACAGAAATGATTCTTCTCTGTATAGAACAATAAAAAATCCGGTGGCTGCCGGTCTGTCTTTTCTCAATACATCCTAATTTTCCTAAAACTCTAATTAACTGTTTAGGTTTGATTATTGGTAATTTCATGCCTAAACTTTCACGGGAATTTTAGTTACAAAAATAGATGCCTCTGACTCGTAAGGAACTTCTTGTTTTAGTTTTTGAAGAACTTTGATATAACCATAAATGGCATCCTGAGCCATCTGATAGGCCTCGTCTAATGTTTCTCCTTGAGTGTGACAGCCCTGTAAACTGGGGACATGAACCACAAATCCACCCTCTTCTGCTGGTTCAAAGATAGCTGTATAATTTAGAATTTTCTTTTGGATTTTTTTCTTCGTGCTCATTATAATTACATTATCATTTCTCTGATATTGTTGTCAATATCATTGTTAAAAAAATAGGGGCCAAACCCCTAAAGTTCTTTTTTGCTACCTTTTCTGTGTTTCTATTTTTTCTTATAAACACGACCTTGCTTGGCTATAGCGAATTCTTTGTCTAATTCTTCCATAAATTTTAATAAAAGGGGATCATCTATTCGCTCTTTAATGTCAATCCACCAAGGAATTATTGGAAATTTTTTGTCTTTCTTCCAGTATTCAATGGCCTGAAAAAGATTAACCATCTTGTCTACTTGAGAAACAAATCTACCCTCTTTGGTTAAACCCTCTTCAAAATCTACCCAAAGCTCAATAATTTCATCTTGCAATGCTTTGGGAAGGCGTGATGTTAGTTTTACAATTGCTTTCCATTCTTTAGCTCTTTTCTGAAGTAGCCATTCCAATCTTTTAGCGTAAGGAACGCGTGGGGGCTTCTCCATAATTTTTTTTGCATTCTTTTTATCTGAACCGAGTATTGGGTCATATGGAGTTTGATCTCCAGCATAAACTTCACACAAATCATGAATTAATGCAATCTTGACGGTTTTGTTTGTGTCCAATCCTTTAGTTTCTCCCAAAAACCAGCTTATTATTGTCATTTGAAAAGTATGCTGAGCAACTGTCTCGGGATTTTTAACCCCTCGCAAAATCCATCCGGTTCTCTTCAATCTTTTTAGCTTGCCAATTTCAATAATAAAATTCATGACTTCGGTGGTAGTGTTTCTGTTTTTCTTTTTTCCTGAATTTAAAAAATTTCTGTCTATCTCTTTCTTAAATTTTGAAACAATAGGATCTTTCAACGCCTTCTTGGCCCAACGATTCCATAATTTATGTTCAATCTTACCTTCTTTTTTCCAGTACTCCATGGCTTGTAAAAAGGTCTCTGCCTTAGCTGCTTGCCAAGCAAATTTACCTATCTTTGTCTTCCTATTTAAATAACCTTGCCACAGTGTTTCTATTTCTTTTTTAATATTCCCATCTAATCTTGAGATAAGCTTTTCAACAGAATTCTCTTCTTCTTGATGCCTTCTATTCAATCGTTTCTGCTCGTCTATTAAATTAAAAGGAGGGGGATTTTTAAGAATTTCTTTCAACAATGTTTTCTCTTTTTGAGAAGCAACTCCCTTGGGTAAAAGATAACCATAAGGAGTTGTGTCGTTAATATATACTTCGTATAAATGATGGACCAAAATTGTTTTTATAATCTTGGACTCATCTAATCCTTTTTCCTTATTAAGAACCCAACCTAAAATTGTTGCTCTAAAAATATGGTCAGCCGTAGTTTCTGGACTTTTGATTCCATAAGCCAACCAGCCACTTCTTTTAGCTTGTTTTAATTTGCCTATTTGGATAAAAAATTGAAGCAGAGAATTCATTGTATCTGAAAAGAGGGCATTAATCCTCTTTCAATTTTAACTTTAAAAATTATATATAATCTTCTTAATTGTATAGATGGTGACTACGGACGATTGAACTTTAACAGAGTCGCCCATCTTATGTCCCAAAAGTGATTTTCCTACTGGCGATTCATTGCTAATTTTTCCAAGCATTGGGTCCGCTTCTAAAGAACCAACTATTGTAAATTCGTCTGTCTGTCCTTCGACCTCAACTAAAACAGTTGCTCCCATAAAAACAACCCTCCTCTGTCCTCTTGGCGGAGAAATAATAAGGGTATGATTTTTTATGGTTGTTTCTATCTCTTCTATCCTTAGTTCAAGTTGCCTTAAGTCATCTTGAAATGTAGAAAATTCGGAACCAACATCTTGCGACGAGGCTGCGCTTGATACTTCTTCCTTTGCCTTTTCCACCCTAACTCCTTTGAGAGATTCATATTCTTCTCTCAATTTATCTAAGCCCTCTTTAGTCAAATAAATTTTGTGTTCAATGTCCATGACACTATAATTTAGCATTCCTTGATCATCTTTGTCAAACTTAATTTTCTCTAATTATATTATTTTAATGTAAAGTAAAAAATTTCGGCGACAATACCCAAGACAAAAAAGATTGACAAAAGAAAGTATACTGGATTCATTTTTTTTGAATACTTCTTTTTCAAAAATGCCTTGAAAAGAAAAATCGTGATAAAACCTTCAATGCCTCCGGCGATAGCCCCCGTGAATCCAATGATATTAATGAATTGTCTAAGTCCAAGCAAAAACAAAATCATTGGAATAAAGACAGAAATGCCCCAAGAAATTTTTTCTGGAACACGAAAGTCGTACCAAAAAATTTTCTTCAGCGTAATTCCGATCGTCAAAAAAGATGTAAAACAAGTAATAAGTCCAAAAATAAATCCTGCTATTGTTATTCGTGGACCAAAAACAGAGCTTAAACTGGCGATTGGGTCTTCTGTAGTTTGATTGCCACAAGAGCCTAAAACAATGACTGTAAAAAGGATATAGATAAAAAAAGCGATTAGAATACCCGAAATTATTACTTTTCTGAATTCCTTCCTTTTCCCTTTTAATATTTCTTTTACTTCTGGTAAAATAGCCGACCCCCAAAGAGAAAAAAGAATAACTCCATAGGGATAAAAGACAAACTTAAAATTAATATTAAAAAAATGTTCTATCTTAATATGAGAAAAAGATTTAAAAGAGAAAAAAGCCAAAAGTCCGAAAAAAAACAAAAGCACTAAAAATTCAACAAAAGAAACGCTTTTTATTCCTTTGTAGATCAATAAGCTACCAAGCACAAAAAAAACAAAAACATAAATTAATAAGTTTCCACCTACATATGGAGAAAGTAAATTTTCCAAAAATCCCCCACCTACTACCAAGTAGGCAAGTTGAGCGCCAAATAATCCAAAACATACAGCAAGAAGCGCAATCTTGCTCCAAAATGATCCTAAATATTCCTTAACATAACCCGGGAATCTGTGTTTGGTAGATGTGCCAAGGATAACATCTCCGAGCATTAAATGAACCACTATAGCTACAGCTCCTAAAAATAGAAAATAAAAGAGTAAAACAAAAAATCCACTTTTATAAGCGATCCAAGGCAGACCAAAGATGCCTACCCCAACAATTGTTCCAACAAAAATAGATAGAGCTTTCCAAAAAGCACTCATAAATTAAAAATTTAATAATTCTATTTAAACTTTAAATACCCTGTAGCCGTCTCTGACTTTCTGACTAACCTTGAGCCCCACTTCGTCTCCTTTTTTGGCTTTGTCTATTTTTTTATGTTCAACCTCCATTGAGTCAACGACCTGCTCAAAATCAGTATCGCCACCTATAATTCTAATTGTTTCTCCTGCTTTCAGCTTGTCGATTAGACTAATCACTGCTACTTGTATGTGGTCAAAATAATGAATTATTTTGCCTATTGGTTTTCCTTCAATTTCTTCTGCCATAAATAATAATTTATTAATGTTGATAACACGACCTTTAATTGTCTACAAAATATAATTACATCCTCATTATATCAAAAAATTTTGTTCTCGACGATTTATTTTCTTTCCAAAACCTTAAATCCTTCTATTATTGAATCACAAACAAAATCTTCTATAGGTAAAAAATCTCCCTTAAGTTGAGATCTTTTGAGACAGGAATTATAAAAACGCTTTTTTTGCTGCTTAACAATGGCTGGTGGCAAATTGTTTGCCAACAACATTGCAGATAGAATTAATCTTCCTATCCTGCCATTCCCATCCGAAAAAGGATGAATTTTCTCAAAGCGACTGTGTATATTGGAAACATGAGTAATAATGTCATCGGTTCTGCGGTTAATGTCTTCGGCCAATTCTTTCATCAGCTGGGGAACTCTTAAGTAGTTAGCCGTAGGCACATATGTCCCAACAATGCGCACGCCGTGCCTTCTGTAGATTCCTGCATCTCTTTTTATTCCGTTCATTAAAATGCCGTGGAGTTTCAGAATCAACACTTCATTAATTTTATGCGACGGCAAACAAAGATAATCCCATAAATACTGCAAAGCAGCTTGGTGATTTTTTACCTCCAGTTGTTCAATAATATCTCTATTTGGCAGAGCAATATTATCAAATAAAATCGCCATAGTCTCGTTCTCTGTTAAGGCACTCCCTTCTAATTTATTTGTATGATAGGTTAAAACAAGCAAAAATTGATCGTAAATATCAGAGTTTTTTACAATCTTCCCCAAAACATCTTTATATCTCTTGGATTTGTTTAATATAATTAACTTTTTTGCCTTCAAGGGATCTTCCGGAATATCTCTCTGGCCAGTATATCTAAAATATAAATTATTTATACTTTCTTCTGTTTTCTTTCGGGGCTTTGATTTTCCGTTAATCCAACTATTAAAGGAAACAAAAGAAACGCCAAGTTCTTTGGCAAGCTTTTCTTGAGTTGAACCAGAAAAAATCCGAATAATTTTTAATTTATCTATAATGGTCATATAGTGTCATTATGTGAAACTTTATAAAGTTTGTCAAACCACATACTTCTATAAAGTTTAAAAAAGACCCGAGTTATGTCGGGTCTGATTGTGTTGGTAACTACAGCAATTCCCTTAATAAATGTTCAAGGATACAGTCTGCCGTTTTCGCATTGAGGGCAAGTGGTATCTTTTCTGTGATACACATTCTTATTAATGATTGGACATCGTGTTCGTGCCCATGGGCTGTTCTGGTGTCAACAAAAAAGATCAAGGCATCTATTTTATGTTCTAAAATGCTATAAGCTACCCTTATGTCGCCACCATTCGGACCGTGACCCAAATCTTTCACATTTAAGCCAGTGATTCGGCTAATTTCTTTAGCTGTGCCACCCGTCCCTACAAGGTTGAATTTTCGTAAACTCTCGTAATTCTGATTTGACCATTCAACTATCTTTAATTTTCTTCCATCGTGGGCAACCAAACCTATGACAATTTTCTTTCGCATTATTAATCCCCCTTTGCGGATTTTTTTAAATCTTGTGTTCAAAAACTAACATTTCAAAGAGCTATTTCTTGTCTCCTTCCTTGAGACATTAGAATATTACCACCTTTTCTGAAAAAGTCAAGAGTTTCTCTTTTTAAGAATTGAGAAAAATCTGTGTCCCTGGCGCGATTTGAACGCGCAATCTTCGGCTTCGGAGGCCGATGTTCTGTCCAGTTGAACTACAGGGACTTTTCTGATTTCTGGGCAACTAAAAATATATTCTTGCCTTTTTTGGAACGCTCAAGAATTCCTTTTTCTTTTACAACAAATCCTACGCGCTGAACTAATTTCTCTATCTCTCTCTCGGAAAAAATATGGATATATCTTTGTGTTAATATCTTTCTTTTACTATCTTTCCACGGATAAAAAATATCTTTATAGTCAAGTTTTAACTTGCCGATTAATTTAAGTAGGGTATATTTGAATAAGAATCGTTTTGCTTTCGGATCATTGTTCAAATCCCAAACTGTCAGCACGAGTTTCCCTTTGGGTTTAAGAATTCTTTTAATTTCTTTCAAAAAATCCTTTCTGAATTTCCTTGATGGAATGTGGTGCAAAACGGCAAGACAAAACACTTTGTCAAAAAAATCATTTTGAAAAGATAGAGTCAATGGCTCGCTTACGCTAAATTTTCCGCTACAATATTTCTCTCTGGCAATCTCAATTAATTTCTTTGAAGTATCAATCCCATAATAATCCGCTTTGTCCCCGACGATCTCTAAAAGTCTGCCGTTGCCACAACCTAAATCAAGAATCTTTTCTCCTGTATTAATATATTTTTCTAAAATCGTAAAATCAGGGGGAATCCAATTTCTTTTTTTATTAAAAATATTGGCAATTTTATTATAATCGTCTTGATTCTTTTTTAATAAAAATTTTGCGTACTCTTGTTTCATAATATTTACCATTTCAGGCATTTTCTCTCCCGCCCTCCTGCTTGGAGGGCGGGAGAGGGTGTGAAGATGTATTTTTGTTTCATAACATTTACTTACCGCTCCAGTCTTCTCTTATTAAGTAGTTGCGAAAGCGGAAAAATATGACAATAGAAGAAAAAATTATTATTGCCTTTTATGAAGAATCGATAAAAAATCGGGAAATTTTGGATAAATTAAAGCGCAAATTTGCTAAAAAAGAAAAATCTAAAATGTCCCCCAACTCCCTATTATTAAAAGCTTATCATGGCTTGATTAAAGATAAAAGAATTAAAAAAGATTTAAAAATAGAAGAAGTTTTGAGAATCAGAAAAATAAGGTCTCTTTCTGGAATTGTTGTTGTCTCGGTTCTGACAAAACCTTTCCCCTGTCCCGGAAAATGTATTTATTGTCCCAAACAGTTAGGTGCGCCTAAAAGCTATCTTAAGGGCGAGCCAGCCGTATCTCGCGCCATCTCTCTTAATTATAATCCCTATAAACAAGTTCAAGTTAGAATCAAAGCACTTGAAGCAACCGGACACCCAACCGACAAAATTGATTTAAGGATTATCGGTGGCACATGGTCTTTTTATTCTAAAAATTATCAAACTTGGTTTATAAAAAGATGTTTTCAGGGGGCAAATAATTATCTCAAAATAAAAAAAGAAAGAAAAACGTTAGACCCATTGCAAAAAGAAAACGAAACTGCAAAACATAGAATTATTGGAATAACCATTGAAACGCGACCTGACTTTATAAATAAAGAAGAAATCAAGCGACTAAGAAAACTTGGCGTGACAAGGATAGAACTCGGGGTGCAGAGCGTTTATAATGATATTCTAAAAATTAACAGAAGGGGACACGACATAGGGGCAACAATCAAAGCAACAGAGTTATTAAAAAATGCAGGATTTAAAATTTGTTATCAAATGATGCCAAATCTCTTGGGCTCCAATCTAAAACAAGACGAAGAAATGTTTGAAGAACTTTTTAAAAATCCAAAGTTTCAACCCGATTACTTGAAAATTTATCCTTGTGCCTTATTAAAAGAAGCCCCGCTCTATAATGTTTGGAAAAAGGGGAATTACAAGCCATATACAACGGAAGAATTGCTCAAACTTTTAATTAAAATTAAAAAACTCATTCCGTATTATTGCCGAATTCAAAGAATAATAAGAGACATCCCCTCTTATTATATAGTAGAGGGTGGAACAAAAACTTCTAACTTGCGACAGATAATAGCAAAAATTGCCGAAAAAGAGGGTTGGCGTTGTAAGTGCATAAGATGCAGGGAAATAAAAGAAAAATATGATCCAAAAGAAAAACTCTATCTTTTTAGAATAGATTATGAAGCATCAGGAGGAAAAGAAATATTTTTAAGTTTTGAAAATAGAGATAGAACTCATCTCTTTAGCTTACTTCGTTTAAGAATTCCAGGACAAACTGTTTTGCCGATTCTAAAAAATACAGCAATTATACGAGAACTTCACACTTACGGACAATTGGTTCCTGTTGCTAAAAAAGAAAAAGCTCCTCAACACAAAGGACTTGGTAAAAAATTAATGAAGGAAGCGGAAAAAATTATTGAAAAAGAATTCGCTCTAAAAAAAATCGCTGTTATCTCTGGTGTAGGAGTTAGGGGGTATTACAGAAAGCTCGGTTATAGATTAAATCAAACATATATGATAAAATTATTAAAGAATTAATTATAAAAATATGTTTGAATTTTTTGTCCCTGTATTAATTTTCTTCTTTGTTTTATTTTTATCCGGCATAAGGATTATAAACGAATATGAAAGAGGCGTTATTCTAACTTTTGGTAAATATACTGGCACAAAAACGCCTGGCTTCCGATGGATTTTCCCTGCGATTCAAAAAATGATAAAAGTGGATTTACGAATTACCACGGTGGATGTGCCAAGACAAGAAGCAATTACAAAAGACAATCTTCCTGTTGGAGTTAACGCAGTTGTATATTTCAGAGTCCAAAAACCTGAATACGCTGTCTTAAAAGTAGAAAATTATCGCTATGCAGTTTCTCAATATGCTTTGGCTGCTCTAAGAGATGTCATCGGCGGGGTTGATTTAGACACTCTATTAGTAGAAAGAGATAGGGTTGCAACAGAAATTAAACAAATAGTTGATACTGAAACAGATCCTTGGGGCATAGACATCACGGCAATAAAAATGCAGGACATAGAATTGCCTGCGGGAATGAAAAGGGCAATGGCCGCCCAAGCAGAAGCAGAGAGAGAGAAAAGAGCAATTGTTATTAAATCAGAGGGTGAAATAACTGCGGCTAAAAATTTGAGTACTGCGGCCGGATTGCTTTCGTCAACGCAAGGCGGTTTATCGTTAAGAACCTTGGGAACAATTGATAATTTACAGCCGGACCCATCAAAAACCGTTATCTTCGCTTTACCAGTAGAAATTTTAGAGGGATTTAGAAGTTTAATATCAAAGAAAAAAGATATTGCTGCTTAACGAACTTCTTTCAAAAATTCTTGGACTAATTTTACTGTTTGATCGCTTTTCTTGTAAAAAGCTCTCCAAAGAACAACAATGTCAACATCATTAAAAATAGCTCTCTGAACTTCCTGAATAGTATCGCCACCGGCAACAGATAGCATTATGTCGTAATTGCTTTTAATCCGCTGAATCTCGTGATAGGGAATCTCTTTTTCTCGATTATAATCTTCCTCATCAACTCCTCGATGTAATATCACTACATCGGGGATTTGTTTTAACTGACGAAGAATATTCAAGGGAAAACCAACATTCATCATATCAATCATTGAATCTAATCCCAATTCCTTACATTTTTCAATAAAAGCGTCTAATGTTTCAATCGGAGCATATCCCAAAGCAGTTGCAGCGCTTGCTCCTCCTTGTTGGGCAATTTCAACTTCTGTCAATCCTCTATCCATACATTTAAGGTCAGCAACAATATATGGGACTATAGCTTTATTCTCTTGGTTTTGATTATCAATAATCCTTGTTCGCTGATTTTTCTTTTCTCTCAAAATTTTGTAAAGAGAAATTAGGTCCGTATCCTGCTTACTTTGAATCGTTACGCCCAGAACTCTTTGTTCCCACAATCTTTTTATTGTTCTTATGCCGTGAATCCCATAATTTTTAATAAAAGGAGTGCCAGCTTCAACAATAATCCGTTCGTCTAAAGGAATTTTTGAAATAATGTCCCGAGCATCCTCTATCGTGCTATTAAGGGCAATTTGTAAATATTTCTTCTTTTTATTTAACATATTTTTGGATTAATGATGTGGCTATATGTTAATTTTTATTTTTTTTGAATAACTTTCTTTTTATCTCGCATTTTTTAGAAATAAAACGAGATGGAGTTCTAAATTTTAATTTGCCTTTTCCTGCTTTTTTTGAAGAATATCTTTTCATACCTGTTTTAATCTATAATATCAAAAAACTGGCCCTTAGGCCAGTTAATTGATTATTGATAATTAGTCGTTGATCATTTCTTTTTTAAAATATTCTTCTTTGTTTTGATTGTCTTGGGCTTTTCTCCTGTCTTAGTTGTTGTTTTTTTCTTTGGCAAAACAGATTCCTTTTTAACGGGAATACTTTTATCAAATCTTTTATATAAATCCGCAATCATTTCTTTTTGTTTCCCCGAATCTGAAATTTCTCTACGAATACGAGCTTTTTGAAAACGAATGAATTTTCTAACTGATTTAGATAACTTTTTCTTTTCCATTTTTTTTAGATTATAAGAAGTTTTTATTGCTTAGAGACATTACTCTACCAGATATTCATAAAAAAGTCCAGAATGATTTTCCTTAATTATGGAATATTAATTTTTTAGTCCACATCTTCGAATAAAGGAAAAATTAATACAAATTTTGAGCCAACGCCTTTGATGCTTTCTAATAAAATTTTACCTTTCATTTTTGAGCAAAGCTGTTTAACAATCCATAGCCCCAATCCTGTTCCCTGAATATCCGCAGTCTCTCTATTCTTTACTCTAAAAAATCTTTCAAAAAGATTTCTTTGATTTTCGGCGGAAATCCCGATACCCGTATCAGCAATTGTAATCAAAAGTTTGTGTCTCTTTTCGTCTTTTTTTACGATTATGTTTATCTCTCCTTCTTGAGTATATTTAATGGCATTATCAATAAGGTTATAAATTATCTCCTTAAAACGATTAAGATTAGCATTAATCTTTGCTTGTGTATTGTCAAAATTTAATTTTATCTTAAGATTTTTTCCGTCAGCCTTAATTTTTAATTCTTCTGCAATCTCTCTAATGTTCTCCGACGGCACAATGATTTCTGGTTCAAAAGAAAGTCTATTCTGTTCAATCCTTATTACATCAAGAACATCGTCAATAAGACTATTAAGTCGTTTAACAGAAAATTCTACTCTATTTATGTCGGCCTGCTCTTGACTGTTCAGGGAAGTAAAGATTTCTTGTTTAAGTTCAAAAATATAATTTTTGATATTAGACACTGGCGAGCGTAATTCATGAACCGCCATATTCATAAAAGTATCTTTTGCTTTATCTGTTTGGCGAATTTTCTTAAATAAATCGACATATTGGAAGAGGCGAGTATGCTGAACTATTAAAAATAAAATTAGAAGAATGATACATAATACAAAAATATACGCTTCTTGTAATTTTTTTGTGACCAAGGTGTCAACTTCTTCCAAGGACAAGGCAATGCTAACAAGTCCCATTTTTTCTCCCTTAGTGTTATAAAATGGTCTCACTATATTCCAAAACCTTATACCTTCTTCCCTACTTAAAAAAGCAAGAGCTTCGTCCTTGTGCCAAGATAAAGTTAAAGAAGTTTTTGAAATTTCCTCGCCTTTTTCTTCTGCCAAGCGCGAAGCTAAAATCCTAAAATTATCTCCATCTGCTGGTAAAAAAACCCTTAACTTAGAAAGGTCTGGGTTCGTCTCTATTAAAAGAGCTATTTTTTCTTGCAATATTTCTGGCTGGTTATAATAATCGAAAATATATGGTGATAAAATATCCTGCGCCATCATTGCCTGTTTTTGTAGAGTTAAATCGACTTGACTCTGAAATGATTTTGCCAAAAAAGAAACAACAGAAAAAACCAAACTTGGAATTATTATAATCAAAAGTAGAGAAAAAAGTAGTCCAGGATTTTTTTTAATAAAGGATACCCCTTTTATTAAAAAGCCAAACATTTTATTTCTTAGATTTTTTTACTGTTTTTGCCGTCTTTTTTACTTTCTTTTTTTTGAGTGGAAAAAGGATAGCATCAGATTTTCTTTTATTCAAAACACCAACCAAAACAAGGGCAACTCCAATCGCTAAAACGATAATTGCTAAAGTAAGAACGACAAAACTCCTTTGTAAAATTTCGTATGGAGAAGCAACTTCTTCCATGCCCTTTCCAGATTCCTTTGCCCAAACCTCTGGGATAAGCTGTAGTATATTCGCTCCTGATTTTATAAAATTAAATGCCTCCGATCGTGCAGTAATTTCCCCCTGATTATTGGTTAAAACTACATATATTTCATGTTCTCCTGAATCAATTGTTTTATCTAATTCATAAACCCACCTACCATCGGCGTCAGTTCTTGTTACAACTACCGTGGGTAGAGAAGAATAGATATAAAGAGTTAAGAAGGTATTTGGAAGTCCTCTTCCTTCAATGCGTAAAATCTGATTATTGGTATTTTCAGATATTCTTGTTCTCGCTGTTTCTACAATAAAAATTCCTTCTCTTTTTGGCTCAACCCTTCTAGGGTCTTGATATACAATCTTGTCTTCTTTAGAAAAAGTTAAAGGATCAAATCCGGCCACCACTTCTTCCCCGTCCAAATATCCATCTCCGTCGCTGTCTGGGTTAAAAGGATTGCTACCAATTTCTATTTCAAAAGAATCGGGCAAACCGTCGCTATCACTATCTTGTAATATTTGCTTGTTGAGTTCTATTTTTGACTTTTCTACGGTAGAAACTTTTGTTTCTAATGTTAAAATCTTTTCTTTAATTTTTTCCATTACATTCGTCTGCATATTTGATATTCTTTCTGAATTTTCAATTCTTTCTTTAATTGCCTCCAACGGCTTAACGGCACTTTCAATAATCTCTTGCTTCTTAGTTTCTTTTTGTATCTTAACTTCTGATAATCTTTTTTGTTTTTCCTCAATTTTATTTTGAATTTCTTCCTTCGTTTTTTCTTGATTTTCTATCATTACCCTCTTCTCTCTCTTTATTGTCTCTACTTTTTCATCTTTAATGCCCGGAAGCCCGATGTCTTCAAACCCCTTTAATTCTTTTTGCTTTTCTTTTATCTCTTTCTCTATTTTATTTTTCTTTTCCGTATTTTTAGTTATCTCTTCCTCTAATTCGTTTTCTTCTTGGATACTTTCTGCGATATCATCTATCCCTGCTTCAATTGTTGTTCCTGCTTCCTCTATTTCTCCTTCTATCTTTTCTTGCTCCTCTAATTCTATGTCCGAATTTTCTTCGCTTGCTAATTTTGTTGAGTCAGAAATTTCTTTGATTATTTCTTCTGTGGCCAGATTAATTATTTCTTCTGTGTCCGCTTCTCTTTTTTGAAGCTGATTATTAATATTCTCTAACTCTCTTTCTCTCTCTTTTAATCTATCGCTTTTTTCTGCAACATTCTCAACAATTACTCCAATCCTCTGACTTTCATAATTTCCGTAATCGTTCGTAACTTTAACAAAAAATTGATAATCCCCATTCGGAGTATTAAGCGTATTCCAGGAATAAACCCATTGTTGACTTCCTTGAGAAATTCCTTTTCCTAAATATACATTAACCAAAGAACCTTCTCTGTTGACATAGAAATCAACACTTATCGCTTCTTTAATCTTTATCGCTACTTTTTCTTCTCCATCTAATCTCTCGTCTTTTTTGGGATGAATAAAAGATATATCCGGAGTCATGTCAATGGAAGAAATGTTTTCTGCTTTTTTAGCATTACTGCTACTAAAAAAATTATTGTTCGTGCTTGTGTCACCAAGAACAAAACCACCAGAAATAAATATTAAAACTATTAAAATAAAAAAGATTCTTTTTTTACTCATATGCGTATAACAAAATTAATAATTATTATATTATAAACACTTATAAAAAATTAAGCTAATTATTGCTTATTCTCTAAGTTCATTTTTTTCATTTCTTGTTTAACGATTTTTCTATCGTCCCATGGAATTTTTTTACCATTGGCAACGCACATCCACGGTTCACTTCCTTTTCCCGTGATAATTACGGTGTCACCTCTCCCTGCCATGCTTAAGGCCTTTTTTATTGCTCCTTTTCTATTAAAAATTAATTGATAGTGCTTACTCGGTGATTCATATTCTAAAATACCCTCTTCTATATCTTTCAATATATCTTGAGGTCTCTCGTCGTAAGGGTCTTCATTTGTCAATATAATCTGACTACAATAATTAGCTGCTATTTTACCAAATTCTGGCCTTTTCCACTTATCTCTTCCTCCTCCACAAGAACCAAGCACACAGATTAGTCTATCTCCAGCAATAGTTTTGTAAACATTTTCTAATGCATCGGGAGTATGGGCATAATCAACATAGACTTTAAATGGTTTTTCTATAACCAATTCCATCCTCCCAGACACGCCACTTACTTTTTCTATTGCTTGTTTAATTTTTTCAAGAGAAATTCCTTGGGATAAGCCAACAGAAATCGCAGCCAATGCGTTATAAACATTAAATTCTCCTAAAAGCATTAAATGAAACTCTGTATCCTCTATATTAAAACTAATTCCATCCTTCATTGCCCTGACATCAATAGCCCTAACAATCTTTTGTGTTTTAATCTTGAATTGTTTTTCTTTAATTCCATATATCCACTTTTCTTTTGCTGAAAATTTCAAAAAATAATCTGCATTTTTATCGTCAAGATTTATTATTGAACGATTAAGTCCTCTGTTTTTAAATAATTTTCCTTTAGCCCGGCGGTAATTTCCAAAACCATTATGTGCTTCAATGTGTTCTCTGGTTAAATTAGTCAAAACTGCTGTATCAAAATTAATAAATTTATGTCGGAATTGTTTGATTCCTTCCGAAGTAATCTCTATAACAGCATATTGACATTTTTTGTTTACGGCTTGTCTCAAAAATTTTTGGAGCGCCAAACGACCCGGCATTGTCATTTTTAATCTATTCTGCCATTTATTTTTCCCAATTTGAAAACGAATAGAAGAAATAGATGCTACTTTAAAATTTGCCTGCTCTAAAACATTGGTTATTAATTCAACCACCGTAGATTTTCCATTTGTGCCAGTTACTCCAATGACAATTATTTTTTTTGATGGAAAACGATACAAAAAAGCCCCCAATAAAGGAAAAAAATAATAATACCATTTCAAAAAAAAGTTCGGGCTAATTTTTTTTAAAATCTTTTTAATCATTTTTGCCAGCTATCTGAAGCGCTTTTTGAATTCTTTTTTCTGGTTCTTTAATATCCTCGGGTACTTTCTCTAACATCATTTTTGCCTCTGTAATAGAAAATCCTAAATTAGTTAAGCCCTTTTGGGCTTGATCTTGCTCTATGGTAAATTTCTCCTTGGTAAGTCCTTTTAAGCTGCCACTTAATTCTAAGATTATCTTCTGAATCTTTTTTCTCCCGATGCCTTTAATCTTAGAAAAATATTGAAAATCGTGTTTCTCTACTGCCTTTTTTAACTTATCGATTGAACCCAATGAAGCAACCAATAGTGCTCCTTTTGGTCCAATCCCAGAAATTTTTTCTATAATTTCAAAAATTTCTAATTCTTCTTGACTCAAAAAACCATAAAGCTCCACTTGTTCTTTCCTTATACAAAAATGAGTGAAAAATTCTTTTTCTTCATCCTCTCTGATTTCTTTCAATGTCTTTTGGGAAACAAAAATTTTATATCCAATTCCCTGTCGCTCTATAATCAAAAATTTCTCCTTTTTGATTAAAATTTTTCCTTTAATATATGAAATCATTGATTATTCTTTTTTATTTCTTCTTTGAAAAAAATTTTAACTTCTTCCCATCTTATTGGAATTAACATTTTCGGCATCGGCTCTTTTTCTGCGTCTTGGAAATAAGATAAACTTTTTAAAATATGTACCATATTATAATTAATGCTTTGATATTTTTTCTTAAATAATATTAAAGTTTCTTTTAACGAAATGGCTTGCTGACAGATAAAAAATAAATCAACAAAATCCTTTTTACTGCCACGGGAAGAAATTGCAGAGATTTTCATGCAAGCAATGTCTTTTATGTCGGCAACTCTTAAATTGTTAATTTTCTTAAATGGAAAAAGGGATGGATAGTCATATGTTAAAAAAGTTATTTTTGTGTTGTTAAATATACCAGTTAATGTATTCTCGGCTTCTTTCTCTAAAGAAAATTTGCCGATTCTCTTTATTCTCTGAAGTAATATTTGATTGTCAAATTTTTTTTGATTAAAAAAATCTAAATCAATAGAAACACGATGTTTCAGTTGTAATGCTAATCCTGTCCCACCGGCGAGATAGAAGCCATCAAATAAACCCTCTTTTTTTAATACTTCCAAATCCTGTTTTGTTTTTTCTGAAATAATTTTTTCAAGCATAAAATTTTGTTTTTATTTAAATTATAAATAATTCCCCAAAAATTAGCTGATTTTGGAGAAAGATTTTTAGACATTAAAACTCTTTTTTTTATTTCTTCTAAAGAAAAATTATTTTCCATCCACTGAACTTCTTTTTTGTCTCCGTATTCCAAAATTCTCTCAATAATAAATTGAGAATATTTCTCTTTGCTTAATTCTAAAAAATCAACATCCCAAAAATATTTTTCCAAAAATTGAGGAATTTTTTTCATTAATTTGTTTAATGCTTCTATTTTACCTTGTTTTGTCTGGTTTTTCAACTTCTCTGATAAGCCACATTGAATCAAACTATATAAAAAGCTTGAAAAAAAATAAAAGATGTGATATCTTAATTCTATTATGCCAATATCAAAATCAGGAAAAAAATCATTACGAAAAGAGCTTAAAAGAACGGCCTATAATCGCAAAAAGAAATTGGAAATAAAAAATCTAAAAAAACAGATTCTTTCTTTTGTTAAACAAGAAAAAATAAAAGAGGCAAGAGAAATGCTTCCTAAATATTATAAGACGATAGATAAGGCCACAAAAGTGGGAATAATCAAAAAGAATACTGCAAATAGGAGAAAGGCGAACATTGCAAAACTACTTAAATAAAAAAATTATATATCGGCAATTAATAACTCCAGAGCCATCTCTGGTTTTATTTTTCCCGTTTTCATTGCTAAGTCAATTTGAAAAATCTTCAAATAAATTTTTTCTAACTGTTTTAACTTGAATTTCTTTGCCATATAATAGCTTTTCCTAACTACAAAGGGATGCATTGGCTTCAATGCAGTCGTAATCTCTGTAATGGACTTCTCTCCGAGTTCTTTTACTATTAAAAGGTTGCGAAACTGAAAAATTATCATTTTCAAAAGATAAAAAGGTGAATCACCTTTTTCTATGTGCTTATAGAGTAATGACAATGCAGTTTTTTTGTCTTTGTTTGCAATAGCATCAATAGTATTAAAAATAGCAGCTTCTATTTTTGGCTTAACTAATAGCTCTACATCTTCTTTCTCTATAATCTTATTCTTTTGTTTATATGCGACGAGCTTTCTAATCTCTGCTGACATTCTCCACAAATCAGAACCCACAAAGCTTATTAAAAGAGATAATGCTACGGGATTAATTTTTGCCTTCAATTCATGAAATTCATTTTGTGTCCAAGTTTTTAGCTTAGCTCCAGTTAAAAAATCAAACTTATAAAACTTACCATTTCTTTGAAAAAAATCTAATAATTCTTTAGTTGAAAAAGTTTCTTTATCTTCATAGAACACAACGAGATTTTTTGTGTTATCAGAAAAATTCTCACGGTCTTTCAAAAAATGTTCTTTGAAATTGTTGTCTGAAAAAGCATTTCTCTGGGCGATAATTTTGTTTTCATTAAAAATGGAATTATGCTTTAATTCATTCTTGAAATCTTCATAAGCCAATCGTTGAAAATCAAGAAAATCCAAGGACAATTTAACACTGTTCTTCTCTTTAAAATCTTCAATAATTTCTTTAAATTTCTGCCAACCTCTGTATGCGTCTTTGCCAAAAATTAAAATAAACATATGGGTATAAAGAAAAGTCCCTCCTAAGGACTTTCTTTAGCTATGATTTGCTGATTATAGATTAAATAGTCGCTTCTTGTCCCGTTGAAGCTGTTTTGTCTCCTAATACTATTTTAATCTTGCTCACTATCTCCTCCGGTGTAAAATGGGCTTTGACTAAAAAATCAACTGCTCCCAATTTTAGTCCTTTTTCAATTTCGTCTTTTTGACCAAGATTTGAAAGAATAAGGACTGGAATAGCGCTAGTACTTGGATTGTCTTTCATCCTTTCTAAAACTTCAAACCCATCAAGTCCTGGAAGAATTAAGTCAAGTAAGACTAAGTCTGGCTTAACTTCTTGTAACTTTTTTAAACCCTCTTCCCCGTCAATAGCTTGATCTATTTTAAACTTTTCATTAATAAGTTTCCGAGAGATTAACTCTCGTAAAAATTTATCGTCTTCTATAATAAGAATATTCTCTTCCATAATTTTGGTTTTAATAATTTTTATTTAATAGTTTGTTTAATACTTTGTTTATTGGATTCTCCACTATCCCCGATTTGAACCACTACCTTTTCGACTACTTCTCGAGGATCAAACTCTGTCTTAATAAGCCAATCGCTTATTCCTAATTTTTTTGCCTTCTCTATTTCCACCGGTTGACCAGAATTAGAAATAATGATTACGGGAATGTTTTTTATAGAATCATCGTCCTGTCTCTTCTCTAATAATTCAAAACCACTCATTCCTGGTATTATTAAATCTAATAAAATCAAATCTGGAACTATTTCTTTAATGGCTTCAAACCCAACTTTTCCGTCCATGGTAGTGTGCACTTCGTAACCCAATTCAGAAAGTTTATTTTTTAAAAGATTTAAAAGAATTTCTTCATCCTCTATTATTAAAATTTTTTTAGCCATATCCTTAGTGTTGATTATTGATTATTAATCCAAAATTAAAAAATATTTCTTCACGACTTTAATTTCAAGGTTATGCGAAGCATGTTCTTATTTTACTCCCTCAACTAATACGATGTCAAATTGTTGACATGTCTGTTTATCAATTTTTTCAATCAATAGCGGGTAAAGAAAAGGAAAAGGTTGTTCCTTTTTTCTCTTCTGATTCAAACCAAACTTTGCCTTTGTGAGCTTCAACGATATTTTTAACGATAAATAACCCCAAGCCAGTCCCTTCTGTTTCTGTTCTCACTGCATTGTCTGCTCTAAAAAATTTAGAAAAAACTCTATTAATCTGATCTTTAGGAATGCCAATCCCGGTGTCTTTAACTGAAAATTCTACTTGATCGTCTTTTCTTTTTAAAGATATTGTCACCGACCCACCAGAATTAGTATAGGATATGGCGTTCTCTACGAGGTTCTTTATAGATAATGCTAATTTCTCTGTATCTCCTTTAATAATCTTTGATGCTTTGCTTTTTGCTACATTAACCTTAAGATTAATTTTCTTTTTATCAGCAAGCATTTGAAGAGGCTCTATAACTGTCTGTAGTAATTCCGTAAAATCTACCGTCTTTGGACGATAAATAAATCGTCCTTCTTCAATTCTTGCGACATTGAGCAAGTCATTAATAAGTCGAATCATTCTTTCGTTTGTCTCATTTGTTTTTACAAGAATCTCTTTTTGTTCGGGAATCAATGGTCCCAATTCTCCCTCAATTAACATAGATAAAGACCATTTTATAATAGACAAGGGCGTTCTTAATTGATGAGCGGCAACCGAAACAAATTGGCTCTTCAATCTTTCTATAACTTTCTCTCTGGTAATATCGTGCAAGATAATCAACACATCCGTCTTTTCTCCTTTAACGATAGAATCAATCTGCTGAACTGTCGCCTCTATAGTCAACTCTTCTGAAAGTTTCATTTCTTCACGAAGTGTTTTTTCACCTTTTTTTTTGATAATTTTAATCAAGTCTTTTGTCCGCGGATATTTCTCAAATTCTGCTATTGATTTATTAAGAATTTTTTCTCTCTTTATATCTAAAAATCCTTCTGCTTTCGGATTTATTGATTTTAATATTTTCTGCGAATTAAAAATTAAAAGTCCGTCAAGAAAATTATTCAAAATAATTTGAGTCCTGCTCCTTTCTTCTTCAATCTGCGTTTTAGTAGCTTCTGTGTCTTCCAATATATTTAAAAGCGCTCTTCTGGAAAGTTTTAATTCTTTGGTTCTATCTCTAATTTTTTTCTCTGTTTCTATTTGAACTTTTTCCAATAAACTAACATCCGTAATGCTTACGAAATATCCTATTAATAAACGATTTTCTTGATCTTTTTTAACAGACAAAGAAATATCAACTGGTATTCTCTTTTTCTTTGCAGATAAAAAAAATAATTTTTGATTCTTAATAATTCCTTCTTTCTTGGTTAAAGATAGCAACTCGGCAATTCGGGTCTTCTCTAAAAACATACTATCTAATCGCTTTCCAATAATGTCAATTGCATTAAAACCACTAAAGGTTTCAAAGGATTTATTCACGCTAACAATTACGCCCATTGGGCTAATGTCACAAATCGGCAGGGGTAAAAAAAACAAAAGACTATCCAAATAAGAAGATATGTCGTCTAAATCTTTTTGAACCTTTTGAATGTCTGTTCTCGTCTTCAATTTTTCTTCTTCTTTACTCTTAACAAGAGTCATATAGCTATTATTGGCTGAATTAGATATTATATCACACTCTTAAAAATCCCCTAATTTTATTTTTTTAGTAGCTGGCAGTCGCTTTATCAAGCTATAGAAACCAAGTCCTTGGAAAAGAGCTATTAATTCGCTCCTATCAAACTCTTTATTGCGACAATTTTCCAAGTCAAAATCAATCTTTACCTCAATGTCTATTTTAGCCAATTTTTTGGAAAAAAATGCTTGATCTTTAGATTTTTTAAGTTTCTCTTGCGTACGGTCTGGTATTAGTGGCGCGTTATTATCTTCAATAGCTAAATATATATCCTCTATCGTTTCGTATTCTTCTAATAATTCAATCGTTGTTTTTTCTCCTATACCGGGAACTCCGGGAATATTATCTGACGCATCTCCCCTTAAACCCCTAAAATCAACAAGCTGTTTTGGTCTTAATCCTTCGTATCTTTCCATGACTGACGCCTTATCATATATAATGGTATCTTTAAGCCCTTTTCTTAATGTATAAACCTTAGTGTTGGCGTCAACAAGAGAGAGTGCGTCTAAGTCCCCTGTAATAATAATTGTTTCAACTTTTGGCGAGACATTTTGACTCTGGACTAAGTGAGCAATAGTGCCAATGATATCGTCTGCCTCAAATCCTTGTTTTTCAAAAATAGGCACTCCAAGAACACGAAGAACATTTTTAATTATCGGCAGTTGAGCATAAAGCGTATCTGGCGCCTTTTTTCTCTTCCCTTTATATTCTTTGTAAATTTTATCTCTAAAAGTTGGACCTCGTAAATCAAAAGTAGCAACGATATAATTCGGCTGTATTTCTTTAAGTGCTTTAAGGAAAACCAACAAAAAACCATAAACTGCATTCACCAATTCTCCTTTTGGTGAATACATTGGGGGAAGCGCGTGAAACCCTCTATGAACCAAGGCGTTCCCGTCAACAACCACTAATTTGTTATTATTCTCTCTCATAATACTATTTTAACACAATTTCTCTTATTTTATTGTTAATAAATTCAAATTTTAAAATCATAGTTTTCTTAGGCAAAATCTTTTTAATTTTATTCGCCCACTCTATGACAATAATGTTCTCTGGATTAGAAACTATTTTTTTAAAATCTAAATTCAACATATCTTTTGCAGTTCTTGTTCTGTAACAATCAATGTGATAAAAAGTTTTGAATTTTCCTTTTGGGATTTTGAACTTTTTCAGAATAACAAAAGTCGGACTAAGAATTTTTTCTTTTATTTCTAACCCTTTGGCAAACCCTTGAACAAAAGCTGTTTTACCTCCACCCAAATCACCTTCAAGTCCAATTACAAGAGCTCCTTTGCCTAAGCTCTCAGACATCAAGAAATTTTGGGCTAATTTTTTTCCCAAATTTTGAGTTGCTTTAGGACTTTTAGTTTTCAACTTTTTAAACATTGACTTTTATAAAGGAAAAAGCTAAAAAGAAAAAACATGGAGGGATTATTTCAAGCTAAAAAACTTATTGATAATGCAGAAAGCGTTATGGTCCTTGCTCCTAAGCATCCAAGCGTTGATAGTTTAGCTTCTGCGCTTTCTCTTTCTTACAGTTTAAACAATCTTGGCAAAATTGTAAATTTTTTTCCGAAAAAAATCCCAAGTGCATATTCTCAAATCTTCCCAGACAAGCCTCTCCCAGAAAAATTTCTTATCTCTGTCAAAGGAAAAGAAATTTCCGAGCTATATTACGAAAAAGAGAATCAAATATTAAATATTTTTTTAAGTTCAAAAAATGACAAGATTGAGAGAGAGGATATAAAATGTGTGGACCAGCAACAAGACAAGTTAAGAAAAAAAACAGACCTCTTAATAACAATAGGCGTAGAAAGGTTAGATAAATTAGGTAATTTTTATGAAAAAAACTTTAAGCTTTTTTATCAAACTCCAATTCTGAATATTGACAATAAATCATTAAATAACAAATTCGGAAATATTAATTTAGTTGTTGAAAATTTACCGATGTCTCTAATTTCCGCTAAAATTATTAATGCTTTCAATAAAAAATCTGATAAAAATATTAAAATGTGGCTTTTGTCCGGAATAATAGAATTTTCACAAAAAGAAAAAAACGGACAAAATTTCACAGAAGACATTTCCAGTTTAACTGATGCAAATCTAAATTATGGAAAAATAATAGATTTCTTCACTCAAGATGAAGAAAAGAACCAAACAAGATTATTGGAAATAGTGCTGAAAAAAATAGAGTTCTGTAACAAAAAACAATTGCCCCTCGTTTATATAACTCAAGCAGATTTTGAAAATTCTAACACAACGCCAAAAGATTTGAGCTTTGTGCTAAAACAATTAATAAACAATTTCTTTCATTTTTCTTCTCTGATTATTTTATGGGAAAGCATATCTTCCTATAAAAACATAAGAGGAGTTTTTTATTCCTCTCACAATAATGAACTTACTGATGTTTCTAATTCTTTTAGGGGGATAAGAAAAAATAATGGTATAATATTTAATACAAAAGAACAAAATATAAATAATGTGAAGGAAAAATTATTAAAAACGATTCAATCTGTTTAATTAATTATGATTAAAATTACCGACAAAATAGAAATAGCGAAAGAAATGGCTGATTTGGTCAAAAAAAATGTAATTAGCATTGATTCATTCAAAAAAGAAATTGAAAAAAATTTAGAAAAAGAAACTACTGAATTAATAGGAGTTATTTTGGCCGGGGCTATAAACCTTTCAGCTTCTGACATTCATTTTGAGCCACAAGAAAAAGAAGTAAGAGCAAGAATACGAATGGACGGAATGCTCCATGATGTTATTTCTCTCTCTACGGAAACATATCATCTTCTATTGTCGCGTATCAAGCTTTTAGCTAGCCTAAAACTTAATGTTCACGACAAACCACAAGACGGGAGCTTCTCTGTTGTTGTCCCCATTTCAATAGACAATAAAAAGAATGTTTTAGGTAAAGAAAAAATAGGTGCTAAAAAAATAAAAAACAAAGATGCTTTAGAGATTGAAATTAGAACATCTTCTCTCCCAGCAGATTTTGGAGAATCCGTGGTAATGAGAATATTAAATCCTGAAAGCTTAAAAAGTATTGAAGACCTTGGTTTAAGAGAAGACCTCTCGGAATTATTCAAAAAAGAAATTAAAAAGCCAAACGGAATGATAATCATTACCGGACCGACTGGTTCTGGTAAAACAACTACGCTTTATGCTTTTTTGAAGCATATTCAAAATCCAGAAATTAAAATTATCACAATAGAAGACCCAATAGAATATAGATTAACTGGTCTTTCTCAAACACAAGTTGATGTAAAAAAGGGTTATGATTTTGCTAACGGGCTTCGCTCAATTGTAAGACAAGACCCTGATGTTATATTAGTCGGAGAAGTGAGGGATATGGAAACCGCTAAAATTTCTCTTCAAGCAGCACTTACTGGACATCTCGTGTTTTCTACTTTGCACACAAACGATGCGGCTGGTGCTATCCCCCGATTAACCTCTCTTGGCGCTAACACTATAAATATTGGGCCAGCAATAAATATGATTATTGCACAACGATTAGTAAGAAAAGTTTGTAAAAAATGTGTTAAAATGGAATTAGCTAACATTGAAGAAAAAGAAAAAATAAAAAACGCTTTAAAAGGCGTTCCGGAATCCGTCCTTCCTTCTTCTGCTCAAGAAAATATGATTATTGCGAAACCACAAGGATGCAAGGAGTGTAATTTTACGGGATACAAAGGAAGAATTGGTATATTTGAAGCATTTTTGGTAACTGACGAGATTGAATCACTTATTTTAAAAAATCCTAGCATTGTTGAAATTAAAAAAATAATTTATAAAAACAAAACATTGCTTATGCGTCAAGACGGTATGATTAAAGTCCTTCAGGGCGTAACGAGCATTGAAGAAATAGATAGAACAACAAGTGAATAAAACATAAACCCCTGGCTGAAATATCTTCATAACCACAAAGACCAGAATTTTCCCGAGGAATAACCCAGCCAGAGCCAGCTTACCCGGTCTAAGAAAAACCCCTATTCAACCAGGGATGTTATTATTATACTAAAAAATAAAATGATTGTCAAGTCCAACGACAATTTATCAAAAACTAATTCAAGTTTATCTCAAAATGAAGCTCCCCTTTCAGAAGAGGGGAACACTTTAGATCAAACCCTAAGACCTAAAAGCTGGAACGACTTTGTCGGTCAAGAAAAAACAAAAAAGAATATTAAAATTATGCTCCAGGCCGCAAATGAACGAAGGGAAACGGCAGATCATATTCTTTTTTGTGGCGGACCAGGACTTGGCAAGACCACGCTATCTTATTTGGTTGCTCAAACGGCTGAGAGCAATATAAGAACTGCTTCTGGACCGTCAATTCAAAAACCAGGAGACTTGGCAGCAATACTAACATCTCTTTCAGACAAAGATATTCTTTTTATAGATGAAATACATCGCTTAAATAGCGCTTGCGAGGAAATAATTTATCCGGCAATGGAAGATTTTGAATTGAACATAATCACTGGCACTGGCCCAATGGCAAAAACTCTGAAAATAGAACTTGCTCGTTTTACTTTAATTGGAGCAACTACAAGAATTGGTTTGTTATCTTCTCCGTTAAGAGATCGTTTTGGCGCTACTTTTCAAATTGATTTCTATAATATAGAAGATATTGAAAAAATTATTGAAAAATCAGCCACAATTTTAAAAATAAAAATTGATAAACCCGCAATAAAGCTTATTGCTCAATGTTCTAGATTCACTCCAAGAATAGCAAATAGACTTTTAAGAAGAATCAGAGATTTCGCGCAGATAGAAGGAAGGGGCGTAATTGATGAAAAAATCACTAAATTAGGCATGGAAGAGATGGAGATAGACGAGCTGGGTCTTGGCCATAGAGATAGAAAACTATTGGAAATTATTATTGAAAAATTTCAAGGTGGTCCGGTTGGACTCCAAGCGTTAGCCGCCGTTGCCTCCGAGGAACAGGACAATATTTTAGGAGTTTACGAGCCATACCTCTTGCGACTTGGATTAATTAATAGAACTTCAAAAGGCCGAACTGCTACTCAAAAAGCATATAAGCATCTCCATAAAAAAAATTAAATCGCATAATCTAAATCTTAGAACAATTATCGAAATCTATACCTATTAAAAATTCTGACTAAAATTTTATTTAAATTTTTTGTTTTATTTCTTTCAATATTCTGGTTATCTCCGGTTAGTTTTGTTTTGTGCCAAGAAAAAACAATAGTTATTAATGAAATTGCTTGGATGGGAACAGAAGAGCAATGGCAAAACGAATGGATAGAGTTATATAATCCAACCGACATACCTATTTCTCTTGATGGATGGAAATTAAAAGCAAAGGACGACAACCCCACGATAGAACTATCGGGAATCATTAAAAAACATTCTTATTTCTTATTAGAAAGAACCGACGACACTACTGTCCCAAAAATTACAGCTGAACAAATTTTTAAAGGAGGATTGAGTAATAATGGAGAAACTCTATTTCTTCTAAATAATTTTGATGAAATAATTGACGAAATAGATTGCTCTTTGGGCTGGTTTGCTGGAAACAATGAAACCAAAAAAACAATGGAACGGATTGATCCTCTCGCATTTGGGTCACATCCGAGTAATTGGAAAACAAGTCAAAAAGCCGGTGGCACTCCACAACAAGAAAATAGTCCAAACAAAAAAATTGAAAACAAGAAAGAACTTGGGACAACTTTTACTACAACTAATAGTTCAAATTTCTTTTTTAATTTAACTATAGCTTCAGTTCTTTCTTTATTCTTCTCTATGCTCGTTGTGTCTATTTGGTTGAAAATAAAAGAAAAAAGGAATAAGATAAAAAAGAACTATTAAAATGTGAAAATATGAGTGGTCATAGTCACGCAAAAACAGTTCAACATACTAAACAGGCAGCTGCAGAAAAACGAGGGAAAATTTTTTCTAAACTTTCACGCGTAATTTCTCTTGTAGCGAAAAATAATGGTGACCCAAGTATGAATTCGGAACTTCGGATGGTTATAGAACAAGCCA
The DNA here is from genome assembly GCA_964563465.1 of uncultured Candidatus Saccharibacteria bacterium. Taxonomy (GTDB): domain Bacteria; phylum Patescibacteriota; class Minisyncoccia; order Minisyncoccales; family PEYH01; genus JAYENY01. The sequence continues at coordinate 29,491 of CAZLVZ010000001.1, forward strand.
GAAAGGCCAATATGCCTAACGAAAACATAGAAAGGGCTATCAAAAAGGGAACTGGAGAGATTGAGGGGGAATCATTGGAAGAATTTTGCTTTGAAGCCTATGGACCCGCCAAAAGCGCTATTATTGTTCTTGGTATTACTAATAATAAAAATCGGGCATTGGGTGAGATAAAACAAATTCTTCAACAAAACAATGCTAAATTGGCAGAAGAGGGCTCTGTAAAATGGCAATTTGAAAATATGGGAGTGATAACAATAGATTTAGGAGAAAGAGAAAAAGAAAAAGTAGAGATGATGGTTATTGAATCTGGCGCAGAGGATATGCGTTGGCAAGGAGAATTTTTAAAGACATATGTTGAGCCAAAAAAAATAGAAGAAGTCAAAAAAGAAATAGAAGCGAAAGGATTGAGCATAATCTCTGCTGACTTAGGGTGGGTAGCAAAAGAAGAAATTATGGTTGATGAAAAAAGCAAAAATGCCATAGAAAAATTATTTTCTGCCTTAGAAGAAAATGATGATGTCCACAAAATATATTCAAACGCTAAGATGTAAAAATCACAAAATTTTTACGCTGTAGTATATTTTTAAAACTATCTCTTTGTTAAATCGTTAAATCGTTAAATTGTTATATGATTATTCTTGGCATTGACCCTGGAACTGCAACTACTGGCTTTGGCGTAATAGAGCAATCCAAAAAAGGACTTGCTCTATTGTCTTATGGTTGTATAAAAACATTTCCCATTGACTCTAACGAAGAACGGCTAAATCAAATATTCAATGGAATGAATAAGATAATAAAAGAACATAATCCAGATGTTTTTGTAATAGAACAGCTTTTCTTTTTTAAAAATGCAAAAACCGCAATTCCCGTAAGCCAAGCAAGAGGGGTTATGTTGCTATCGGCAGTTAAAAAAAAGATTCCGATTTATGAGTTCACTCCATTACAGGTAAAGATGAACATTGTCGGTTATGGTAGGGCGTCAAAAATTCAAATTCAAAAAATGGTAAAAATATTGCTTAACTTAAAAGAAATTCCACGACCAGACGATGCTGCTGACGCCTTGGCATTAGCTATTTGTTATACTTATCTTCCGAAAATCTCAAAAAAGACAAAAAATGCTTGACAAAACTCTTTAGATGCATATAATAAGCAATATGCAGAAAAAAGGTCGCTGATATCTTACTATTAAAATTAAAAAAACGATTAATATGGAATACGAAGATAATGTTTTAGGAAGCTTAACCAACGAGGAAGGAGCAGAAGAAGAGACTGAAGAAAAAGTTGAGGAAGGAGCAGAAGAAGAGACTGAAGAAAAAGTTGAGGAAGGAACAGAAGAAGAGACCGAAGAAGATTCTAAGGACGACGAAGAAGAAGAGAACTAACTAAAACCCCCTCTGTTTCGCAGAGGGGGTTTTAGTTTAAATAGATGGCTATCAAAACTTATCATCACCAAGCATATAATCAAAGAACAAAAATTAAGCATTTTTTGAAAACCTTAATGTTTTTGTTTGTGCTTTTTTTGTTAATAATCGGTTTGATAGGATTAATGGTTTTTATTTATTACGCCAAAGATCTACCAAGACCAGAAGTTTTTACTGAAAGAGAACAAATAATGCCAACGAGGATATATGATAGAACGGGGGAAGTTCTTCTTAGAACTATCTATGGAGAAGAAAAGAGACAAATAGTATCGTTGGATAAAATTCCAGACCATCTTATTAATGCAGTTTTGGCTACCGAAGATGCTAACTTCTACAAACACAAGGGTATAGACCCCAAAGCTATTGTGCGAGCTATTCTTATTGATCTAAGGCTTAAGAAGGCCGTTCAAGGAGCATCTACTATTAGCCAGCAACTTATGCGTTCAACATTTTTATCTTCCGAAAAAACAGCGAAAAGAAAAATAAGGGAATTAATCTTGACGCTGGAATTAGAAAGAAAATATTCGAAAAATCAGATTTTAGAATGGTATCTTAATCAGGTTTCGTTCGGCCCAAATATTTACGGGATAGGAGAAGTAAACAGCACTTATTTTAATAAACCATTAGAAGAAATTACCATAGCGGAATCGGCTATTCTCGCCTCGCTCATTAAGGCTCCAAGCTATTACTATCCTTACGGACAAAATCAAGAAAACTTATTGAATAGAAAAAACTATGTTTTAGATAGAATGGCTCAAGAGCATTATATTTCCGAAGATGACGCTCAAAAAGCCAAAGAGGAAAAAATTGAATTTGCTGAACTTAATTTTACTTTTAAAAAAGCGGCTCACTTTATTTTATATGTTGAAAACTATTTATATCAAAAATATGGATCAAATTTTCTCAAAGAAAAAGGATTAAAAGTTTACACAACTCTTGATTTGGGTCTTCAGGAGGTAGCCAAAGAAGCGATAGAAACTGGGATAAAAAGAAACGAGATGTATAGATCTTTTAATGCCTCTTTGGTTGCGATTAGCCCAAAAGATGGAGAAATTTTAGCCATGATCGGTTCAAGGGATTATTTTGGAGAATCTTATCCAAAGGATTGCGATGTCGGCCTTAATTGTAAATTTGAACCAAAGGTAAATGTCGCAACCTACGGAGAGGGACAACAGCCAGGTTCAGCCTTTAAGCCATTTGCCTATGCTACTGCTTTCAAAAAGGGTTATACTCCAGACAATATTGTAATTGATGAAAAAACTAATTTTGGTAAATGGGGAGACAAAGAATATATTCCACAAAATTACGATAATCGCTATAGGGGACCCGTAACAATTAGACAAGCGTTGGCTCAATCACTAAACATACCGTCTATAAAAATATTACTTGCTGCTGGCATCAAAGATTGTTTGGACACAGCTCACGATTTGGGTATTACTACCTTAAATGAGGGATCTTCTTTTTACGGTCCATCTTTAGTGCTCGGTTCAGGAGAGGTAAAGCTCATAGATATGGTTTCTGCTTACGGAGTTTTTGCAAACAATGGGCTAAAGGTTTCTCCAACAGCGATATTAAGAATTGAAGATCAAGACGGAAATATTATAGAAGAAAACACAAAAAGTCCAAAAAGAGTATTATCTGAAAGCGTTTCTGAAACAATAAATGACATTCTCTCCGACAATGTTGCCAGAAGCCCAATGTTTGGTGCTCATTCGTTGCTTTATTTTCCAGATAATTGGGTCGCAGCCAAGACTGGAACGACTGACGGATTTAGAGATGCTTGGACCATTGGTTATACCCATTCCATAGCAATTGGCGTCTGGACTGGCAATAACGATAACAGCTCTACTGCCAAAAAACCGGGAATAACTATAGCTGGTCCGATGTGGCATCAAGTTATGAATTACGCTTTAACAATGGGGCAGTATTAAAATTCAAGAATTGTTTTAAAAAATGACTATCTAAAAAGATAATCATTTTTTTATTCAAACAAATTTTTGCCTTAACCTAACTCCCCTTGATTGGCATAATTACATAGATATAACTATCATCATTCATTGGCTTTAAAACGCCTGGGCCATCTTGTCCGTTAAGCTCTATAATAACTTCTTTATTCTTGATCTGTCCAAGTCCTTCAGCCAAAAATTTGTAATTAAAGCTTACAATAGTATCTTCTCCCTTTATCTCGGCAGTTAAATTAGAATTCGTCTCACCCAAATCAACATTTTGCGAAGAAATTTCTATACTCCCCTTTTTGGCGCTTATCACCATTTTTATCTCATTTGTTCTTCCGCTAAACAAACTAGCGCTTTTGATTTGATTAAGAAGAGCATCTCTTGAAACAACAACACGGGTCTTAAATTCTTTAGGAATCACTTCTTGATAATCAGGATATTCACCTTCGATTAATCGAGAAACGATTCTCGCTTGAGGATTTTTGCTTTCTGTAAAATAATTTTCGGCCATAATTTGGCTTGGAGAAATATAAACCTTAACAACCCCTTCTTGCTCGGAAAATATATTAACCAACTCCTTGGCTGCATTCCTTGGGAGAATAATCGATTGAGGCGCCGTTAATTCGTTAACTGAATTATCAAAGTTGATTGTCTTTTCCGCCAAGCGAAAACTGTCCGTTGACACTATTTTAAGATTGTTTTTTGTTAGAAAAAGATATAGTCCAGAAAGTTCTGGGCGGACTTGAGTTAATGCACAAAAATCTATTACTTGCATTATTCCCTGACAAAAAGATTTGTTGTTTATTTCAAACCAATTGTCAGAAATTACCTCGGGAATAATTGGGAAATCTTTTGCTTCCAGTCCCTTTATTTGAGTTTTGTAATTTTCTCCTTTTAGAGATAAAACCTTTTCCCTTGTCTCCATTACGAGTTTGTCTTCGTTTAGGAAAGAAACAAAACTTGAAAGTGTTTTTGCTGGAATTGTAATCTCTCCTTTTTCTTCAACCTTTGCTAATCCCCAATAGCTTATCCCTATTTCGAGGTCAGTAGTTGAAAGCTTAAGAGAATTTCCTTCTGCTTTAATTAAAACATTGTTTAAGATTGGAAGAGTTAAATTTCTTCCAATTATTCTTTCAACGATATTTAGTCCTTTAACTAATTTTTCTTTTAAAATAGTAATTTTCATAAATGATTTTTAATTAATTGTTAGTAACTATTATTAATTAAATTATTATATTATTGTTGTTATTAGGGTTCTTGTTTTTCGCTTTGTTTCTTTTGTTTTCGCTATATCTTCGGGGTTGGTCTAATGGATAAGTTGTTAACAATATGGTTGTGGTGTCGTTGATAAACTCTTTGCTAATGGTGGACAAAATTAGCCCGTTCAATAATAGTTGTTTTTATCCCCAAGTTGTTCTCAATTATTCCTTGTTTTATCAACACTTTGTCCACAAGGTTTTGAACAGGCGTTATTTGACCTAATATGCGTAAATTTTTTCTTTTATAGCAATTACTTCTTGTGCCAAAATTTCGTTCTCTATGATTTCTTTAGCAATTTTATCGCAAGCATAAATGGCTGTTGTGTGATCTTTGCCTCCAAACTTATTACCGATAAAAGGAAACGAGCTTTTAAGTTCTTGTCTTAGGAAATACATAGCTATCTGTCTGGGCCTAACAATTTCTTTTTTTCTAGAGCTCAAAAAAAGATCCTTTTCTTTCAAGCTATAATATTCGGCAACTACCTTAATTATCTTTTGAAAATTAACACCTTTTACCTGCGGGTGAATTGTTTTTTTAAGAATTTTTTTAGCTAAATCCATATCAATGCTTTGGCTATGAAGTTCTTGCCAGACAGATAAAGATTTTAGCGCGCCCTCTAATTCTCTTACATTTTTTTGTATATTTGAAGCGATATAATCCAAGACAGGACCATCTAAACTAATTTTTTCCTCTTGAGCTTTCTGTTGAAGAATAGCAAGCCGACTCTCAATATCAGGGCTATTAACATCAATAATCATTCCTCCCTCAAATCTTGAACGAAGTCGTTCCGCAAGATTAGAGATTGACTTTGGCGGGCGATCCGAAGAAATAATGATTTGTTTATTAGAGCCGTAGAGAAGATTAAAGAGATGAAAGAATTCTTCTTGAGTTTTTTCTTTGCCAGACAAAAATTGAATATCGTCAATAATCAACACATCAAATTCTCTATAGGTTTCTTTAAACTCTTCAATTGTTCCATTTCTTATAGCACCAACAATACCAGAAATAAATCTTTCAGAGGGAACATATTTTATTTTTTTCTTAACAAAGTTTTTATTTATTCTATTTCCTACTGCCTGTAATAAATGTGTTTTTCCAAGTCCCACTCCGCCATAAACAAAAAATGGGTTGTATTCAAGCCCTGGCTTTTCAGCAACTCTTTCTCCTGCCGCATGGGCTAGTTCGTTAAAGGGTCCGACAACAAGATTATCAAAAGTGTATTTTGGATTGAGGTTTGTGTATTTATCAAGAGTCAATCCCTCCATTTTCATCTGACTCGCAGGGATCTTTATTTTTTTATTTGAAATTTTTATTTGAGGAGACGGAACGCTGATAACCCGATATTCTACATTTTTAACCTTTTCGTTGAGTTGACGCAGACCTTGTAATATAAGTTTATTATATTTTTTTTCTAACCATTCTTTTGAAAAATTATTTGGGACAGAAACAACTATCATCCCCTTTTCTTTAGAAAGGATATTTGTGTTTTTGAACCAAGTGCTGAAATTAGCCTGGGAGATATTAAGTTGAATCTCTGACAAAATTGTTTGCCAAAGCTCATCTTTATTCATTGTCTTTTGGCTAAGATTAAGTTTCGTCTTGTTGGAAGAAATAAGCCACAAAAAGTTGAAAATTTTTGCTTATTATTTTTAACAAGAGCTTATTCTCATACTATGCTATCTTTTGTATAAAGGCAAACCAAGACAAAGATAGGGTTTGTTCAGTATATTGTTGAAAAAATGGGGAGAAATAGGGGAGAAGAACGGGATAACTTATAATTAATTTTTGGTTTGACTTCTCCGCTGTTTTCGCATATACTAATCAATATGGCTATTACATTTAAGAAAAAACAAGGGAAAAGAAAGAAGACTCATGGATTCTTAGTTCGCTCTAAAACTAAAAATGGACGAGCGGTTTTATTAAGAAGAAGAAGGAAGGGTAGAGAGAAATTAAGCGTTTAAAATGCTAAGAAAAAAGTATTGTCTTAAAAAGAAAAAGGATTTTGAAAGAGTTTTTAAGCAAGGAAAAGGATTTAGACAGGATTTTTTGTTTTTGAAAACATTAAAAAACGATTTGGAAAATTCAAGAATAGGCATAGTGGTAAGCAAAAAGGTTTCCAGCAAGGCGACAGAAAGGAATTTAATTAAGAGACGATTGAGAGAAATTATTAGGAAAAAATTACCTGAAATGAATAACAATGAAGACATTATAATAATCACTCAAAAAGGTATTAACAAAAAAACCTCTTTTGAGAATATTGAACAAGTCGTTGATAAATTATTATTAAAAGCAAAAATTAGATGAACGCATTTATAAATTTTTTTCATATAATATTATGGCAGCCACTATTTAATCTGCTCATTTTATTTTGTTATTATTTGCCCGGAAATAACTTGGGTTTGGCTATAATTTTATTAACGCTACTAATTCGGTCAGCCCTTTATCCGCTTCAAGACAAGGCGAGTAAATCCCAACTTGCTCTTCAGGTACTACAACCCAAGATGAAAGAAATCCAGAAGCAATACAAGGGAGACAGAGAAGGTCAGGCAAAGGCAATGATGGAATTATACAAAAAGGAACAAATCAATCCATTTTTTAGTTTTTTGGTAATGCTTATTCAATTCCCTGTTTTGATTGTGCTTTATCGGCTTTTTTGGCAAGGCATTCAAGAAGAAAACTTTGTTTATCTTTATAGTTTTGTTCAAAGACCAGAAACAATAAATCCTATTTTTTTAGGATTGAATTTAGACGAAAAATCAGTTCCTTTGGCAATCGTTGTGGGAATAGTTTTCTTTATTCAAACCAAGTTGTCTATGCCAAAGAAAGACAAACAAAAAGCGCAAACAAAAAAATCCGCTTTTGGAGAAATGTTCCAGAAACAGATGCTTTATTTATTTCCGATTTTCATTGTTTTTATTCTATTACGATTGCCATCTGCACTTGGTTTATACTTATTGGTTGGCGGAATCTTCATGGCTTTCCAGCAATATTTAACCAAGAAGAAATACTATTCAGAGAAAAATGTTTAAGAAAAGTATAGAACAAAAAATTAAAAAGATAGTTGAAGAGTTTTTCAAAAAAAGCTCTTTTGAAGTTTCTGTTGAAATAGGAAAAATAGAAGACGCCACACTTCCAGTTTTGATAGAGCTTGAAGAGCCACAGGTTTTAATAGGAGAAAGCGGAAAAACGCTTTCTTGTATTCAACATATTTTGAACAAAGGATTGAGAAAAAGATTCGGAGACGAAAAAGATTTTTATGTTGATTTAGATATTAATGGTTACAAGAAGAGAAAGCTGGATTATTTAAGAGAGTTAGCCAACACTTCTGCCGATGATGTGGTTTTTTCTAAAAAAGAAAAAGAGCTGCGTCCAATGTCAGCTTACGAAAGAAGAATTGTTCATATTGAATTAAAAGAACGAACTGATGTCCAAACCGAGAGCGTTGGTCAAGGCCTTGATCGCCGAATCATCGTCAAATTAGCATAGAGATAAACTTAATATTAAGAAATAAGAGCAGGCATAAGCCTTATCAGAATATAGGTTTTTTTATTGCATTTTGGCCTTTATTAAAAGGAGCGAGCCGGTACAATTGTCAAATTCAAGTTGCTGTAAGGCGGGTTTAGACGTGCCAATAAGTAGAGCACGACCTCCTGGGTGTAATACACCGTCTTCTTGCCACTTAGTATCAGTCGTTGCGTCTGCCCTATCGTAAAGAATACCCAAATATGTACTATTATTTCGGAGAAATTTAATGGCTGTAATTCCACCAGCATTGTCTTTCCCGCTGTTGCCATAAGGAGCCATTGCATTTTTGATGACATTGTCATCCTTACTCCATTTTCCATCAAAGTCGTCCCCCGTGTCGTTAATAAAACGAACGCCCATAGCAATATCATCTTTGTAACCGATATTTAAGTTGTCTAATCCCTTAAGACCGTCAGAGCCGCTTGAAACACTCTTGTCCACCTCTTCTCTCTCCCAGCCACCGCCCCAATCAAACACTACAGGAACAGCAGATTCCTCTTCTGGTCCCAAGCAATCAGCGTTGCGACATATTTGTATAGAGGATTCTATGGCATCTTCGTTGACTTGGAAGACGGTGATAGATCCCACATCTTTTCCATCATTATTCCAACTAGTCCTATAGGTATCGTATAGGGTTACTTCTTTTTTGGCATCTCCGTTTGGAATATAAACATGGGCCCAACCGCTAGGTTCTTGTCCAAAAAGTTCTTTTGCCATATTACGAAGAACAACGCCGTATTTAACTTTAGTTTTAGTGTCGTCCACTAAGGCAATTGAGCCGACTTTATCGTTAAGACAATCAGGTAAAGAGCCAGTAGTGCTTTGATAAATTTCGAAACATTCTCCGGGAGGAACTCGTTCTTCTGGGTTACCACTCTGTGAGTGTTTGCTATTTGGATAACTATAAAGATAAACCCCCGGTTTGTGCCAGATAATTTTAATACACTTTACATTAT
>CAZLVZ010000001.1:38707-47136 GCA_964563465.1 uncultured Candidatus Saccharibacteria bacterium
CTATAAAGATAAACCCCCGGTTTGTGCCAGATAATTTTAATACACTTTACATTATTAATTGTTCCTCCCAAAGAGCCATGATCAACACAGCTTCGAGCGCCAAAAGTTTGGAGAGAGCTATTCGGGACTGTCTTTAACCAACCCGTTTCACAATCTTTATTGCCATAAAACTCTATCGTAAAATCCTCTTGGCTATTAAAAGTGTAAAAAGAGCCGACAGAAAAAGCATCAGTTCCAAAGTCTTTTTCTCCTACACTAGTAGTAGTTTCTACTCTTAAAAATCTTATTCCAGCGTCAAGTGGTTTCATAACTCCAGGCAAGGCGTTACTGCCATCCCCGCAGTCTTGGTCAGAATAAACAATAATTCCTTGTCCGCTTGCAACAATCTCCGGAGGTTCAATCGTGAGTGTTTCAGGATTAATCTCATTTAAAAAGACATAAGAGCCAAGAAGGATAACGAGCCCGATAAGCGCAGAAAAAATTTGATTTCGTGCATCACTCATTACGGATGGATTTCCAGCCGAAGTGAGATATCTAAATCCTGCCATAACTAACACAGCAAAAGCTATCAATCCTCCTGCGATGACAACAAAAACATAAATATATTTAATGTAATTAGGAAGAAAATTTAGTAGAGATGGGTCGGGGGCATTAGAAAACACAGGATAATTTACTTCTAATGTGCTGGTTTGAGCATAAACCCAACTAACCCCAGTTAAAATAATGGATAAAAAGGAAAATAAGATAATTAGTTTTGTTTTAGTCATTTATTTCTAATTTTCTTGTTACGCAACAAAAGAAATTACTTGTGATGTCTGGATAATTCGGATACCAAACTTCCTCATAGCAGTAACAGTTTAGGGGAGTTTTTTTTGTTGTTGTCGCAGAGTCAAAATAATCACAATCAAGCGGAGGGTCACTAGGATTACATTCTTCTAATTGGATTTGTCCATAATATTTTGCCATTTGGCAATTTTCTAACATTTTTAAAGACTCGTTGCCTTTTGTATACTTCAGTATATCAGCATAGAGCATCGTACAGTTAGTAAGGTCAAGTGGTCCTCCAATAGTAGTATAATCAATTTTTTGTTGAAGCAGGACATTGTCAATCTCTTCTTCTTTAGCTAAAGGCGAACCGAGTTTTTTAATTAAATATTTAAAATCTTCAAAATTTCTTGAGCGATTAAGGAGTTTTTGGACCCAAATCAACTTCTTTATTAAAGTATAATCTCTTTCTTCAGTTTCAACAAGATTTCCATTATCATCTCTGCAATCCCCCTCCTCGTTTGTGCAACAGATATCTTTTCCAATATAGACATCTTCGCCAGCATTCGGATGAGGCATCATTTCACCGTTTTTTATATATTCTTCCGGATACTTCGAATTAAGCTTAAAGAATGATTCGTATATGTTTGTTTTTGCCCATTTAATTGTCGCAGAATGTAGCTTTATCGTATTCTCTAGATTTTTTATATCAAGATAAGTTTGTCCTATATTTTTCATTAAAGCATTGGTTTTGTCTATTGACTGGGCAGGAATACAAGAGCAATGACAACATGTCTTATAGGCCCCTGTAAACGGATCGGGATCACAGTCAAAATATGTTGGAAGACCTACTGGGCATTCAGAAGAACACATATCCGGACATTGTTTAATTTCTTTTACAAGGTCAATAAAATCATCGATGGTATCAAATAACTTTTGAGCCTCCCCGTCGTCATCTTTTGCAATTCGGTCAATTTTTTTGATAATACGAAGACCCTGACTTCGAACATTCTTTATTTCTCTTAATATGTCTTGAACTAATTTTATTGCTTCGTCCAGCGCTTTGCCTATAGGAATTTCTACGATTATAGCACAAGTTACTGGTTCTTGGGCAAAAACGATGTTAGATGGAGTTTTCATAATAGCTTCTGGTGGTCTATAAAAAGTAGCAGGATCGTCCACCGCCCTAAGGTTTTTTTGAGTAATAGAGAAGATGTTAATTTTTGTATTTTCAAAACTGGATTCTAGTCTTGTCTTGATATCCGCAAAAAATTGGATCCGAGTAATAGGTTGAGGATTATAGTGGGGGTTTAATACATACTTTATATTTAAAAGAAATTGAAGCTTTTCTTCTAAATCTCTTATATTCGTTTGGACATCTCTTTCTGATGGGTCGGTTTTTGGAGAATGGGTACCCTTGTTTTCAACATTTGCCATTAAATCAATAAGTTCTTCTATGCTTGGTTTATCTGTCTCATCGTTTGTGTCGTCATACTGACTTTGTTCTATATTGTCCGCGGTTATGCAACTATCAATTTGTCCTCGTAATTCTATGGCTTCATCGCTGTGCCAATAAGACTTATTTTCATAATCAGGATTATTGCTTTTTACCAATTGTTTTGGGGCGTTTAAAAATGCATTATATGCGTGAGCCAGATATTCGAGTTCTGCTATTTTGCAAGGAATGCGAGAATCATTATCTTTATAAAATTCTGGAATAGAGTTTTCTAACTTTATCATATCAATCCTTGATGGACAAAAATCGCCACTGAAATTATTACAGAGGGAACAGTTGCAACTGTATTTGTTTACCTTACAATCTCCGGGATTACAGTGCGAACAGTTGCATTCTCTGGAGTATTGATATAGTTGATCAATCTGATCTTGCATTTCTTCTATAATCCCGACCAATTCTTCGTATAGAAAGCCCAACATGTCAGCCACCGGCATAGTGGTGCTTGCCACTTCATGAATTCTTTTCAATCGTCTTCCCTCTAACGCTCCCTGATAGTTGGTACTGGTGGCGAATCCCGATTGTTCATATACCGTTACATAAGAAATGACATTAGATGAATTTGATGCATACTCGGGAAGAGATGTGTCTGGGTCGGTAGAGGTTGCGACAGAAACGGTGCTTGTAGAAACAAAAACCGAAGGACCAATTTCTGAAGTAATCATTGTCCCCAGAGGAATTTCTTGAAAATCTAAAGAAAAATCATCTACTATGTTTACCGGAGGGACAGAAACGGGAAGAATTTCCTGGACAAGAGAGGGTGGAAGCAATACTAAGTCTGGACTAATAGTGTTAAGAATTAGATAGGATGTAAAAACCACAATTAGCCCTAAAAGAGCAGCGCCAATTTGTTCTTTTGCGTCAGTCATTTTTGCTGGTTTGCCCGCAGAAACTACATATCTGACACCGGCCCAAACCAAAAGCACAAAAGAAAGAATTCCTGCTAAAAAAATAGAAAAATTATAGAAATATTTTAAATATGTGGGCAAAGGGGTATTGATATCTTGTGGAGTATCTGCACCTGGAATTGTCGGATATTCTATTTCTAAGTTTCCTTGAGCAAAGACTTGCCAACTCAAGAATAAAAAAAACATTAAGATAGACGAGAAAAGAATTTGTTTTGTTTTGTTTGTCATTTTTTCCTTTTCCAAACAGAGATTGACCACAAGGGAGCTATGTCTCCCAAAAATGGACAAATTTCACCAAGGATAGTCCATAAAATTCCTTTACTTTTTTTAGTCTTATTTATTTTTCCTTTTATTAATTTTGGTCCGCCCAAAAAAGCAATGCCTATAATATCTGGGATAAAAGACATAGACACCCCTAATTCAGCGTCTCCAGTAGCAGAGAGAAAAAGACAGCCAAAACCAAAAACATCAAGCATTCCTGCTATGACTTTTGCCATCATTCCTTCTGGACCAGCCCCATTACTCATTCTTTTTTATTTTCTTTAATTTTTTAATCTTTGCCAATTCCTCGGGCGATGTTGTTATAATCTGATCTTCAGTATAGGAGGCAACAACCCTCATTGAAACATGTTTTTCTCCCGCAAAGAATATTCCTTCTCCAATAGGCGATTCAAGCAATAAATATTTCTCTTGGTCAGTTAAATTAAAGGTTTCTTTAACAACATCAATGGTGGCAGGAGACTGTTTCATTAAAAGTTGTAGAGAAGAATTGCTAATAATGGGTTGTCCGTATTCTGATTTCATAAAATCATTAACATCTTGGGTAATAGTGGTTACTCCAAGCCAATATTTTCTTCCTCTTTTAACAATTCCGAATAGAAATGAAGCGCTATCTTCCGTTTGCATCAGCCACCACGCTTCATCGATGATCAAGATTCTTTTTTTAAGTTCTTTTTTGATAGCGGTCCAGATATAGCGCATAATAATGAACATTGCCAATGGTCTTAATTCTGTTTCCAAGTTTTTGATTCCAAAAACGACAAATTTATTGTCCATCACTACATTAGTTGGATAATTGAAAAATCCAGAATAAACACCCTTGGTAAATTTTCTTAATCGCTTGACCAATGATTCTGCCCCTTCCATTGTTTCTAATACCGATTCCAAGTCAGAAAGTAAAGGAACCCGTTCTTTCCAAAGAGATGTGTCTGTCTCTGCCGTGATGTCTCGAGCTGCGTATGTTTCATTAATTGCTTGGTCTATAAGAGAATCTTCTTCGGCAGTTAATCCTCCAAGCATTATTCTCATTAATCCGACTAAATTTATAATATTTGAGCGAAGCACATCTTTTGGCTTTTCGTCCTCTGTCGGTTCAGGAAGGTCAAATGGATTGATGTGGCTATCCGAAGCTAAAGAAATGTTATAGAATTTTCCGCCAACAGCATTAGAAAGAAACTTATATTCATTCTCTGGGTCAATGACAATTGATTCTACTCCAAGCATCAAATACCGCAAAATCTCTAACTTGATTGCGTAAGACTTACCAGATCCACTTTTTCCGAAACAAACTGCGTTTGCGTTCTCTAAACCGAACCTGTCGAATAAAACCAAAGAACTATTGTGTTGATTTATTCCATAAAGCACTCCTTCGTTAGAACTTAAATCAAAAGAAACAAAAGGAAAAATAGTAGATAGGGGGCTGGTGTTAATCGTGGTATGAACTTGCATTTTGTCTATGCCAACAGGGTAAGTAGATATCATCGCTTTTTCTTGTTGGTAAAGCGCTGCTTTAATATATACTAACTTTGATTCCAACATTGAACGAAGTTGACCCTCTATTTTATCCAATTCTTTTTTCTCGTCAGTATATACGGTTAAATAAAGGCCTACCCTAAACATTCTTTCTTGGGCTGTTTGTAAGCGATCTCTTAAAACTTCAATATCCTTGTATGCTGTTTCTAAGACGGGGTCTCTGATTAATCCCTTTTCCTCTTTTTCCATAATTTCCGACTGAACTTCTGTTACCTTTTTTCTTAATTTTTTGAGAACTAAACCAGTATCAATTGGATGTAAAAAGATAGATACATCCATCGGAATATCTAAGTTGATTATTGGAGACAACCAACCAGTACTTAGGTAGCGAGGGTAAGAAAATATAAAATATGATTTAGCAAATTTTTCTCCTACTCTAAAATGGTCAGAAGCAATTTTAATAACTGACGGAGCCACAAAATCAAGCAAACTCATTGCTTGGATTTGTCCAATTTCTGTTTTTTTTCTGCCCAAAAGTTCGTCTAAAAAAGGTAATTTCATTTTATTTTATTAATTCTGGAGGTATTTCAGGATAATAACCAACAGAAGCCTCTTTTGGATGTGATAAGCTCCAAAAAAGTTCAATTAATTCTTCGCTATTAAGGGCAACGCTCCAGACACCGCATCGTCTCAAGCCCAAAGACAAAAATTCCATTCGTTGATAGAGTTGCATTTTTGCTCTCTGAAACAATTCCTCTGTTAGTGTTGGTATGGCTTTTAACTTAAATAGTCCTCCCTTCGTGGCTCCGCCATACATCTCTGAAAGATAAAAAGGAACCACGGTATAGAAATTTTTATTCATAATTGCGCCACCAGATACTATTTTTTCAATAAATTTTTTATATTCTCTCGTTTGAGTTTGAAGAAGTTCATTTTTTTGCCCTTTTTCCATCTTTTCTAATTTTTCGAGATAACCAGTAATGTTAACTTTGCGCGAAACAGCCATAATTTGACAAGAAAAATCTAAGGCATTGAGAAATGTCTGGAATTGATAAATGATTGCCTGTTGCTCGTCGCTCGCCCTTAAGGCAAAGTTTAGAGAAGAAGCCATCATCACACCCCTTAAGCTGTGATCTTTTAGAACAATTACTCCTTGTTTGATTTGCTCAATAGGTAAAAATTGTTGGGCGGAAAAATCCATTTTATTATTTGGGGTGAATTTCAATTAATTTACCGATATCTTTTAACCTACTTTTCTCCGTGACCTTTAGCGTAGTAGTTAAATCTTTAACTTTTTCTATTTCTTGTTTTTTGGCTTTAGGCATAGAAATGGCAGGCGTTTCCACTTTTGTCCAAATATATTTTTTGCTAGCGAAAACAAAAAAGAAGGAACGCATCATTATTGTTGGAATTGGAAATCCCTTAATTTTGCCGAAAGCCAAAACAAGAGAAAGGCCCATAATTGGAGTAGCAATGATTAAAAAAGTTACCACGGGCATTGTAAAATAAAATATTACGGAAATTAAAGCACCGCCTACAATATATGCAAGTTGTCTAAAATTAAAAGGACCAGCTACCTTTGGCTTAATAGAAAGAAATTGTGGTAAAGGGTATTCCATAAAGACAATTAAAAATATATATAATTTGTTAAATTGGTTTTATTAAACAAGCTCTCGATAGGTATCTGCCTTTTCAGGTGACTCGGGCTCTCTCTTCGTCACATCTTCTTTTGGTGTGCCTTCTTTTTCATAAAGAGTATCTAATTTGTTTTTTATTGGATTAAAAATAAAATGTTCAATTTCCATTCCTATTTTTTTAGCGATATCCTCACTTAAACTCATCTCGTCTTCTAATGTTTCCATAAACATCTCTGGAGGCAAAAGACCCATTAAAACCCTACCAACAAGTTTTGCCACGATGGAAGTTTTATCAACATCGTGTAGTTTACAAATATTCCAAATTGCATCAGCCGTATCTTCTGAAAAAATAGAGTCCTTTAGTTCGCTTGGCAGTGTTTCATAAATTGCCCAAAGTTTATCTTGAGATATTTTTTCCATACTTTTCAAGTTTTATTTATTTGTCTATATTTTAACATAATCAAGGAAAAAAGAAAAAACAGGAAGTTAATTCTATTTGACAAATGTTATATTCTTTGGTATGCTATGAACAGTTTTAAGTAGCACATTCAAGCGAAAAATAATGCAAGGAGATGAGGACAATGGCAGAGAAGAATCGGCAAGATCAGAAATTGGCAAAAACTAGAGGACAAAGGCTGTTTGTGCTTTTCTGGGTTTTATTGATTGAGGCTGGAGCTTTCGCATTGTTTGTGATTTTGACAGGAAAGTTCCTTGGTATTGGGTGGGCGTTATTGGGACTTTTATCATGGGGGTTGCTTACCTATTTTCTGGTTTATCTTGTTTTGGCTCATCCAGACAATAATGCATCTTTCCTTCGCGTGCCCGAAGGTTATGCTGTTGTCTTGTCGCACATGGGCGTTATTAGGAAAGCAGTTATACGCTGGATGGGTCACGACATTGATAAAGAGGGAGAGGTAAAAGACATAGGAGAGGGAGAGAAACCGCGAGATTTGGCTCGTCGAATTTTCGGTGGCTTAATCTATGTTGGCTTCTATCCATTCGATGATGTAAAAATCATAGAAGAGGCGAAAGGCGCAGAAACCTTTCTTATAGATTTAAGGGATAGATTTCTTAATATTCAGGTAAAAGGTGCCGAAGATGCGGAAGGGCTAAAACTTACCATGGAAGCTAAGGTAAGATTTAGAATTACAAATCCCATAAAGCTACTCAAAGAGATAGAGAAACCTTGGATGGAGCATATTGGGGAACTTCTAGAGGCCGAAGTCCGCGACGCTCTTACTCAAGGAGCATTTCTTACGATCATCAAAGACAAGAAAGCTATAGGCAAGAGAGTAATAACCATTATGGCAGAAGAGGATTCAGTTGATACCTGGAAAAAGAAATATGGTCTGCAGATATTTTCCATAAGGGTAATTAACATAAATGTTGAGAACAAGGAACTGTATGAAACATTATTGAAGCAATGGAAAGCCGACAAAGATGGAGCGGCATTGACGACCTTAGCTAGCGCAGAAGCTCAAGCATTCACCATAAAAGCGGAGGCGGTAGATGCACAAGGAAGTGTAGGAAGACTTCTTGTCATTACAGAGGCGTTAAAGGATAGTCCGCTCGGGGCAGCTGTTACGGTTCAAGCTATTCCCGGCTTGGGCATTCCTGGACTTGCAGGAGGGGCATTTGAATCAGAAAGGTCTCAAGAGCTTGCTGTTCATGCGAGGCAACTCAGTGCCGAAATTACAGGACTGATTAACAGCTTAAAGGGAGAAGAAAAAAAAGGAGGTGATTAGATTGAAGAGTCTTATGGCGGAGATTGAAGCTCTCGTCGCGAATGTTAAAGAGTTGATAGGAATGGTTGTCACAATAAAGACAGAAGTTGACGAGGCAAGGAATAAAGTT
>CAZLVZ010000001.1:47236-49638 GCA_964563465.1 uncultured Candidatus Saccharibacteria bacterium
GTTGTCACAATAAAGACAGAAGTTGACGAGGCAAGGAATAAAGTTCAGGAAGCAAGGGAACGGGTGGACGAAGCGAGAGAAGAACTTAAGACACTCCGAGCATCAGTACCTTCAGAGTAATCTAACAAAGGAACAAAGGAGGCCAAGCTTTACAACTGGCCTCCTCTTTTATTTGTCTTAGTCCTCTATTTAATCTCTTTCTCCTCCGGGAGCTCTACTTTTCCCAGCTTTTCTTCCTCTTTCGGTCTCTCCCTCTCCTCCGGGAGCTCTTTCTTCTCGTTGTCTTCTTATATCTTCTGTTGCCTCTTCGGTTACATGAATTTCTCCGAGTTTAGTTTTGACTGTTCCGGTAGTTTCTTGAAGCTTTTTTTGCGCAGCTAACTTGGCAGAAGTAATAATTTTCTTTATTTCCTCGTTTGCAGATTCCTCTTCATGTTTATCCATTTCCCCTACCAAATTATTAATTTCTTCTGGCGTTTTAGCTGCTCTTATTCCAGCTTCCCAATGTCTAGACTCAACTTGGAACCCTTCCATTTCTTTTATGGTATTCGCACCGGATAAAGGAGTATGGCCCATATTTGCAGCCCCTGTGCTGGCAAAATATCGAGGAACATTAGGATTTCTTGCTTTTCCCGTATCTTCATTTATCTCAAAGAACCACGATGCCCCTTTTTCTTGCGCATTATTTTGAACTGAATCTATAAAACTTCTTCCTAAAGTTCTCCCAGCTTGTCCTAATTGTTGGGCGTCATAAAAATTAACAGCTATGTCCCCCATTTTTTCCTCTAAGTCATCAGTCATTTGTAATTTTTCAAAATCATCTTCTTTGCGGAGTCCAGCTAAAGTTTTGTCTTGATAGGATTTATATCCCTTAGCTTTATCTTTTTCGCTTAAGCCGTTTTTATCGCCAGTTATCTTTTCAGCAATTTTGCCAAAATTCTGCATTACATCTTCTTTATGAACCATAGCAATGCTTAATTCTTTTGTAGTTTTTTTGTCGCCAGTGAGTGTCGCTTCTTTGAATACATCAGTTAAATCGTTAGTGTGAATAGAGTTTTGTTTCATTGCTTCTTTTATTTGTTTTCGTTCACTCATTGCTCGCATGATGCCGAGTTTCTGTTCTTTTGATGCAGTTTTTAGGTCAGTTGTATTAGCCCACATGTCTTGGTCTTTGGCCTTTTTATATGCTTCAGATGTTACCTTTCCACTTGCTGCAGAACCTTTTCCAAAGACCATTTTAGTTGGTTTAGTCGCTGTTTTTGTTGCTAATCCTACAACACTTGCTGCGCCACGCTTAGCCCATCTTCCAACTCCTGTTCCACTACTGTTGTCTTGTCCCCAATCGGGCTTATAACTTGCTAATTTATTAATAGCTTTTTGAACCTTAGGCCCCGCTACTTCTCGCGCCTTTCCTTGTCTCCAATTTTTAAATTTTTCTCTAGTTGCTTTGCCTTTTTTTGACATTGGCCACTTGGCAAGACCAAGGATTTGTTTTGCGCCTGTAGGCGCAAACATAGTGGTGGCCATATATCCAGCAGCCAAAAAGACCAAAGGAATCAAATATAGAAATACTATAGCCAATCCAGTATCTCCCATTTGGGTTTCTCCTGCGCTAGGTGATGTTATAAATTTTCCGTCCCCAATAATATCGACTATCCTTTGGGTTAAATAAAGAAAAAATGCCGCTCCGATACCAATAAAACACCACTGGATGAATTCTTTCCACCACATATCCCATATCTTTTTTGTTTTAGGAAGAATATAACAAAAGAAAGCCAAAGGGGAAAGGATTACCAATATCCATAACATTATATATCTCATCAAAAACAGCATAGCCAAAACAAGAAGAACAAAGGAGGCGATGATATTAAAAGTCAGAGTAACAAGAGAATGGAATATGGCAAAAGCCATTTTCTCATAGTTACCAGTTGCAGCCCCTTTTACGAAAGACCAGATTTGTCCTCCTATGCTGCTTTGAGGCGCTTCTATTCTATTTATCATTTCCCCCATTCCCCTAGACCCTGCTGATAAAAAGAAGTTCGTTAAAATATTTGAAGCATCAATAATTAATCCGCATATTATTGGAGTAAAGTTTATCAGCAGAATAATAATAATTGCTTTTGGCAGAAGTTTTTTAATTTCATATCCTTTCACTCGTAGAATAGTAGCGATTCCGATGCCCACCATAATAAGGATAAAAAACATATTAACAAGATCCCGAGTTATGTGCCACCCCTCCTGGACTAAAGTATTCTGTGTGTATCCTCCTGCGTCGGTGATGAAATTAGGATCCGTTACCCAACCCAAGACCCCGTTTGCCATTCTTAGAAGATAATTAGTTACCCAAGTAAAAAACCAAAGCTTGGTTAGCATTTGGATAATCCAGACGACGGCGGCATCAG
>CAZLVZ010000001.1:49738-53220 GCA_964563465.1 uncultured Candidatus Saccharibacteria bacterium
GTAAAAAACCAAAGCTTGGTTAGCATTTGGATAATCCAGACGACGGCGGCATCAGCACCCATCATCCAAGCTCTTGCGCTAAAAGGAACAGTTATTCCAATAACAAAAATTAAAGCGAGTAGAGGGATAGATAATTTTTTGTATTTTAAGAGTGTCATGGTATATCTATGCCAAGAATTAAATAAATGAGTTCAAGGATTCCTTTGCTTATAACCATTATAGCAAAACCAATGATTGCGTAAACAATAATATGTTTTCCTTTGCCAATTTTTTCCGGATTGCCGGTGGCTGTCATAATAGTGAATCCTCCTATCATTATTAGTAGAACTAAGAGGGAGCCGATTATCCAAGAGATGACGCCAACAATTTTTTGAATTATTTCTGCCGTGGAAGTTGCTACGAGAGCTGGTTGAACGCTGGTAGCAAAAGACGAAGTGGCCTTTTCAGCGATAGTGATTGTTTTCCCTGGCCCCGGAACATTAGAATGAGCGTCCACAAAACCGCTTGTTGTTAAATTATACTCTTGAGGATTATCATAAACATGAATAAAGGTAAAATCACAATCAATATAATCATAAGGAGTGTCTGGACCCGCTACACACTTGCCCAAAACCAAGCTCGTTCCATCGCCAAAGATTACTTTTGGAATGACCACAGTTTCGCCAGTTGATTTTTTATATATCCTTGCCGTCACTTCTCCAGAAATAATTTGTCCAACCTCAGCAGAGGTTCTATCCATGTGAAGAAAAAGTTCAGTGCCAAACGCAGCATTACTATTGGACGGTGCAAGAAACAAAAATACCGTGAGCAACACGAACGAGACAGGAAGAATAAATCCTATTGTTCTTAGTTTATCTTTATTCATCTTTAATTTTCTTATTTTATCATATTCTATTTAAAAAAACTATTAGATAGTCGGATCCAGCCATCCATATCTATTTCGGCTCCTCTTTTTTTTGGGATAATTTCACACTTTAAAAGTTTTTCTTGTGTCTTCTCTCTCTCTATGCCGAATTGTTGAGAAAGATTATTAAGAATGGTTTTTCTGGGGTGGGCAAAGCCGGCTTTTAGAATTTTGAAAAATAAATCTTCATTAATATTAGGAACATTTTTTTGGATATCTGTTATTCTTATAACAGCCCCATCAACTTTTGGCATTGGCCAGAAAGATTCTTTGGGAACGAAGAATAAAATTTTTGATTTAGCATAAAGTTCAATTGCGATTTTAGGAATAGATGATTTTTGAGAGCAAATTTTTTGAGCCACTTCTTTTTGGAGCATCAAAATCATTTCTTGCGGAGGATTTTTCCCCTCAATAAATTTTCTGATTATCGGTAGGGATATGTTATAAGGCAGGTTTGCTACTATTTTGTAGGGCTTAATTATTGGCAAATCATTGACAATCATTATATCTCCTTCTATTATTTCTAAGTTTTTAAATTCAGCCAAGCTCATCTTTAATAATTTAGCAAGCTGTTTGTCCTTTTCTACAGCAACAACTTTTTTTACTATTTTTAAGAGTTTTTGAGTTAATGCGCCTATGCCAGGTCCGATTTCTAAGACAACGTCATTTTTTGTTAATTGACTATTTTGAATAATTTTATCAAGGATATCTTCATTAACTAAAAAATTCTGTCCCATTTTTTTTGATGGTCTTAGGTGGTATTTTTTTAACAATTCTCTAATTGTTTTTTCAGAATTTAAATTCATAGTTTGTGGATAAAATACTTGACTTTGATTAGGATTTGGGATTAAATGATAGAACATCTCGAAAATAAATATTAGGCAGTTTGGCGAATAATTGGATTAAAAATTTGATTATTTGCCTAAAACTTATTCCTATTAATAGAAACAATTCAAAGCATCGTTCTCGGCTTAAAAATTATATTAAGCCGTGTTTTTGCCTGTTTGCTTTTTTAATAATAGTTTTCGGAATCAGTATTCATAAAACTAATTTAAGTGAAGTTAAAAATATTTTTTTAGAGAAAGAGATTAGAGTTCAGAACTCTTGTTCTGTATTAGGACAAGGAGAAGAAAAGAAAGAATATCCAGACATGTTTTCTATCCAAGATAATAGCTTGCTTGCCCTTTCCGCTTCCTCGGCTATTAGTTTTAGGGTTTTAGGAGCTGTCGGCGGAGGTGGAGAGTTGAGTCACGACGAGACAGGAATTGAAGAATATATTGTTCAAAAAGGAGACACTATCAGTAGCATTGCCGAACACTTTAATATTAGCGTAAATACTATTCTTTGGGCAAATAGTTTAACCAGTAAATCAGTTATTAGCTTAGGGAAAAAATTAGTAATTCTACCAACAACAGGAGCAATGCATATAGTGGGGACAGGAGATACCGTGAGTGAAATAGCTGAAGATTATAAGGTAAAGAAAGACCAAATTATTACCTTTAATGATTTGGGCGAAAGTGGAGAGATATTTGCTGGAGACATTTTAATTGTTCCAGACGGACAAAAGCCCGCTAAAAGAAAAACATATCCTTCTTACACAACCGCAGTTCCAAATTCTTATTTTATTTGCCCCGTTCCTTCTCCTTGGGTGATTACTCAAGGTCTTCACTGGTATAATGCAATTGATTTCTCTACTGGCAAATGTGGCTCTCCAGTTTATGCAGCTGCTGGCGGGGAGATTCAAAGGACTGGCACAGACACTCGAGCTGGAAGATATGTAAGAATTATTCATCCAAATGGAGTGGTCACTTTTTATGGACATCTTTCCAAAATTGCCGTTTCGCCTGGACAGAAAGTTTCTCAAGGCAAAATTGTTGGTTACATCGGATACTCTGGGCACACTATTCCCGCTGGACCAGGCGGATGCCACCTTCATTTTGATGTTCGTGGAGCAACAAATCCTTTTGCTAAGTAGTACAATCGTTAGAACAAATAGAGCTTATTTTTGTTTAAGGCGATACATCAAAGCCTCTTTGACATGATCAATAAGCACATCATTTGATTGTTCTAAGTCCGCAATAGTTCTTGCAATTTTTAAGACACGATGATATCCTCTGGCAGATAGATCGCCAGAATCAACACAACTTTTCAAAAGATTTTTTGCTGCTACATCAACTTGGCAGTATTTTTTTATTTGAGGCGCCTGCATTTCGCTATTTGTCAGAATACTTTCATTATTATCCAGAAATCTTTGTTTTTGTATCTTGCGAGCAGATATTACTTGTTGTCGCTTTTTGTCGGTTTCCCCTTTTTCAATAGTAGATGTCAATTTTTCAAATTCTACACGAGGGAGCTCAACCGTTAAATCTATTCTATCAATAATTGGTCCAGATAATTTTCTTTTGTATTTAGCAATTTGGGAAGAAGTACATGTGCATTTGCGTAAAGGATCATTGAGGTGACCACAAGGACAAGGATTCGCAGCTGCGATTAGAGTAAATTGACACGGGAAAGTTGAGCGTTGGTTGGCTCTCATAACCGTTATAATTCCGTCCTCTAATGGTTGTCTCAACGCTTC
>CAZLVZ010000002.1:0-44536 GCA_964563465.1 uncultured Candidatus Saccharibacteria bacterium
AGTTTTTTTATAATTAAATTACTTTAAAAATGTATATGATGATTTTAATTTCAAGTGTTCTGCGAGCGAAGCAAGCAGGTTCTTATTTTTTTAATTTTGTGGAGGTGGCGAGGATGAACTCGCGTCCAAAAATTATCCCAAAGATAATTCTACAAACTTGTCTCAGTTTTAACTGAACACAGAATCTAAACTGAGCAAAAAATCTGTGCTTTTTAGCCCCTTTTTTCAATAAATTTTCCGGGCTTTTGAAAATTATCAATCTCGCAATATTACGCCAAAATTACTTAGCGAGAATAGGTAATCTGACGGCATTAAGCGTAAGCCAATGCAGGTTTTTGAAATAAGTTAGCACTTATTTTTTTTCTCAAAGTTTTACGAGATTTGAGAATACTCGGTTTGCTTATCTTGTTCAAATTTCTGTCGAAACTTTCACCCCCGAATTTTGAGTTCTCTTCTTATTTCTTTTTCTATTGTTCTTTTTTTAAGAACTTCTCTTTTGTCTCTCTTCCCCTTGCTTTTAGCTGTTCCTATTTCAATCTTTATTTTTCCTCGTTGAGTATACACTTTCAAAGGCACTAATGTCAAGCCTTTTTCGCGAGTTTTTCCAATTAAATGCTTAATTTCTGTTTTTTTTAAGAGAAGTTTTCTGCTTCGTTGAGAGTCATAATCTGCTGGAGTGTTCTTTGGTTGATAAGCGGGGATGTCAGCGTTGAGCAAATATGGCTCTTCGTTTTTAAGCACGACAAAAGAACCGTGTAGATTAGCTCTACCGAGTTTTACTGATTTAACTTCTTGGCCTAACAATATAATACCAGCTTCAAATTTTTCTAAGATTTGGAAATCATGATAGGCCTTTTTGTTTTTCGTTAATACTTTCACGCTTTTATACTAACACAAACTGAAAAAATATTAAGTTTTCTTTTTTTTTACGATTAAGGTAGAATAGAGAAAAGAACAATTAATATAATAAAGTTTATGAAAAAGAAAACAGTAAGTGCTTGCAGTTGTAATCATAAAATAATTTTTGTTTTAACAATTATTTTTGCAATTTTTTTAATTACATTAACTGCTTTTACCATCGTTAGCATCCAAAACAAAATTAAACAAGGAAAATATATTGGTCAAGATTTTGTTACCAAAGACACAATCACCGTTACCGGCACGGGAGAAGTTTATACTCAGCCAGATTTGGCTATAATTACACTTTCTGTTAAGAGTGAGGCAAGAACCGTTATTGAAGCAATGACAGAAAATACAGAGAAGATGAATGCGGTCATTGATTTAATAAAAGCTAAGAATGTTGATAGTAAAGATTTAAAGACCGTAAGCTTTAATATTTATCCTCGTTATGAGTGGCAAAAAGAAGAAGTCGAAATTTTTCCAAACACAGAAAGCAAAAGAGTTCTTGTTGGTTATGAAATAACTCAATCCCTGCAAGTCAAAATTAGAAATTTAAACAAAATAGGAGAGATTATCCAAACAGCAACCGTAGCTGGAATTAATCAAGTAGGAGCTTTACAATTTACCATTGACAACCAAGACGAATTTAAAAAACAGGCAAGAGAAGAGGCAATCAAAGAAGCAAAAGAAAAAGCAAAAGAATTGTCTTCCCAGCTCGGTGTTAAGTTGTTGAAGATTACTGATTTTAGCGAAGGTGGAAACATTCCAAGACCATTGTATTATGATACTGCCTTTAAAGAAGCTTCTGGTGCTGATAGTACGCCGACACCGCAAATAGAGACAGGAGAAAACAAGATTCAAGTTTCAGTCAGCATTACTTTTGAGATTAACTAATTCTTTTATCTTAATTTAAAAAAACAAAAAGGATTAGATTTTAAGATTATGAGCATTAAAACAAAGCTTATTCTTTACATAGTTGCTTTAGTTGCGATAAGTTCCCTTATCTTTTCTTTGTTTTTTCTTTCTAAATTAAGCCATTTAACAAAAGAAGCGCTCACAAGTCTTGATGCTCAGAATATAATGCTTCAAGGAGGATGTATTGTTGGCTTGATTATTATTTTAGGTTTTTTAATTTCATTTTTTTTGACCAAACGACTAATTGATCCAATTGAATTATTTATTGAAAGCACAAGTAAAATTGCCGAAGGGGATTTAGATTATCAGCTTCAGATAAAAAAGGATGATGAGCTTGGACGATTGGCGAAAAATTTTAATCAAATGACTAAAAGTTTAAAAAAATCTCGCAAAGAACTGGAGCAAGCAAGAGATGTTTTAGAGGTAAAAGTCAAAGCAAGGACAATGGAGTTACAAGAGCAAGCAAAGGGACTTGATGAACAAGTTAAAGAGAGGACAAAAGAATTACAAGAAAGAATAGATGAATTGGAAAGATTCCATAGATTGACCGTTGGCAGAGAATTAAGAATGATTGAATTAAAGCAAATGATTCAGGAGCTTGAAAATAGTAAAGAGTTAACCGGTAAAAAGAAATTGACGGAAAAAAAGAAGAAGTGAAGATGAAAAAGATTTATGTTATTAATTTAAGAGGCGAAAAGGAGCCGTTTTCTTTGAAAAAGGTTTTTAATAGTGCGCGTAGAGCCGGGGCTTCAGAAAAGTTAGCACAAGAGATTGCTTCGAAGATTCGAGATCAGGCATTTCCTGGAATTAAAACTTCAGAAATTTTTAAAAAAGTAAAAAAATTTCTTAGAGAAACAGACAAAAAATCGGGACTCCGTTTTGGATTGAAAGAAGCGATAAGAAAATTAGGTCCAAGCGGTTTTCCTTTTGAAAAATATACAAGCGAAATTTTTGCGAACCAAGAATTTAAAATTTTACTGAATCAAAAGATTAGGGGTAAATACGCCATACACGAGATTGATTTTTTAGCAAAAAAAGATAAATTGCTTTATGTAAGCGAATGTAAATTTAGACAACGAGCAGGAGAGAGAATTGATTTATCAATAGTATTAATGGTGTGGGCTCGATTTTTAGACCTGAATCAAGGCAATTATTTCAAAAAATTTACAGAATATACAATAAAACCAATTATTATTACCAATGCCAAATTTACCTCTCAAGCCATAAGATATTCTAATGGAATGGGAATAGAACTATTGGGATGGAATTATCCTAAAAATAGAGGATTGGAAAGAATAATTGAGAACAAAAAACTCTATCCAATTACTATTCTGCCATCCTTAACAAATTATTTAATGGGAATTTTTTCTTCTCAAAAAATGATGTTGGTAAAAGATATTTTAAATCTTGACCTTAAAATATTTTCTAAAAAGACAAAAATTAAAGAGAGCAAAATTTTACCTTTGGTTGAAGAAGCAAAGATTTTATTAAGAGATTGAAACTTTTTCAAAAATTCAACATTTAAATATTTTTAAGAATACTTTTTCTCTATTCAGCGATTTTTTTATTTTATCCACAGTTTTGTGTTTGACACCATTTTATGTATAACTTAAACTGAATGTAAGGTTAAAGCTAACATTTAGTTCACAGATATGAAAAAAGGTGATTATATTTCAACAATTTTGCGTTCAGAAAAGACGGTTTTTTCTTTTAAAGACATAGTTTTGTTGTGGGGAGATTCTGGTAATGCGGCTAGGGTAAGGATCAATTATTATTTGAAAAATAACGATCTTTATCGTATTCGTCAGGGAATCTACGCCAAAGATAAAAATTACGATAAGTTTGAGTTGGCTACCAGAATATTTACTCCCGCTTATGTAAGCTTGGAAACGATTCTGGGTCAGAATGGCATTACATTTCAATATTATGGTCAAATTTTCGTTGCCTCTTATCTAACAAGAGAAATAAAAATTGATGGTCAGAAATATTCGTATAGAAAAATAAAAGATTCTATTTTAACCAATAGTGTTGGGATAAAAAATAGAGATAACTGCTCTATGGCTACCCCAGAGAGAGCTTTTTTAGATGTTCTTTATTTAAATAAAGATTATTATTTTGATAATTTGTCTGGATTAAATTGGGAAAAAGTTTTTGAAATTCTTCCTGTTTATGAAGGCAATAAGCGTATGGAAAGAAGGGTCAAGGAACAATATAAAGAATTTAAAACTAAAGAGTAATTCTATATGAGTTTATACACAGCGAGACACAAAAATTTGCTTCTCCAAATTCTTAAAGATATTTATTCCGACACGAAAATATCTCCGTTTTTAGGATTTAAGGGTGGCACCGCCGCTTATCTTTTCTATGGTTTGCCTCGTTTTTCTGTCGATTTGGATTTTGACTTGCTTGACAGAACGAAAGAAGAATTTGTTTTTTTGAAGGTAAAAGAAATTGTTAAGAAATATGGAAAAATGAAAGATGCAAAGAAAAAAAGATTTAATCTTTTTTTCCTCGTTTCGTATGAAGAGAAAGCTCAAAATATTAAAATTGAGATTAATCGTAGAGCATTTGGTTCCCAATATGCGCTAAAAACGCATTTGGGAATTTCGATGTTGGTGATGGAAAAAGAAGATATGTTTGCCCATAAACTGATGGCGATGTATGAAAGGATGGGTAAAGCCAATCGTGACATTTACGATGTTTGGTTTTTTCTTAAAGAAAATTGGCCAGTAAACAAAAATATGGTTGAAGAAAGATCGGGAATGACTTTTAAAATTTTTTTACAGAAATGTATTCTTTCTTTAAAAAAAATGGAAAATTACAATATTTTAGATGGGATGGGGGAAGTTTTAAGCGAAAAGCAAAAAATCTGGGCCAAAGAAAATTTATTAAAAGATATTTTATTTCTACTAAAATTAAAACTTAGCGAATATACTGGATAGACATGACTAAAAAGGAAATTACAAAATACATAAAGAAAGCGGTTAAGGTGGCGCAAAAGGAAGAAAAACTTCCTCATTTTGATATGCATCAGGTATTAGTTGAGTTTTCAGACAGAGAAGAACACGGCGATTACTCTACTAATATTGCCTTATTGATTGGCAAGAAAATTAAAAAGAATCCGATGGAAGTGGCAGAAATTTTGGTCGAACAGCTAAAGTGCGTTTGCGATGGGGAGGGTCGTATTGAGGCGGTAGAACCGGGATTTATAAATTTTTGGCTGACAGAAAAGGAATTATTAGATTCCCTACAAAGAGCATTACAAGAAAAGAGCAGATACGGATCAGATCACGAAAACAGAACAATGGTTATAGATTATTCTGCCCCAAACATTGCAAAGCCATTTGGAGTTGGACATTTGCGTTCAACTATTATTGGTCAAGCGATTTATAACATTTATGAATTTTTGGGTTGGAAATGTATTGGTGATAATCATTTAGGTGATTGGGGCACTCAATTTGGTAAACTCATCGTTGCTATAAAAAAATGGTGGAAAAAAGATTTAAAAGAATTGACGATTGCAGAATTAGAGAAGTTATATGTAAAATTTCATAAAGAGAGCGAAGGAAATGAAGGGCTATTAGACGAAGCAAGAGATTGGTTTAAAAAACTTGAACAAGGAGACAAAGAAGCCGAGACAGTATGGAAGATTTGTGTGGATGTAAGTTTAAAAGAATTTGACAGCGTCTATAAAATTTTAGGAATAGAAATAGACAATGCTATAGGAGAAAGTTTCTATAGAGATAAAACGAAGGCAATTATTGAAGATGCAAAAAAAAGAAAGATAGCTAAACAGAGTCAAGGGGCTTTGATTGTTCCTCTTCCTGATATAAAAGTGCCCTTAATGCTTTTGAAATCAGATGGAGCAACCACATACGAGACGAGAGAAATGGCAACCATAAAATATCGCGAGGAGAAATGGAATCCGGATTTGATTATATGGGAAGTTGGAGCAGACCAAACATTTCATTTCCAGAAATCTTTTTCAGCAGCAGAAATACTTGGTTATGGGAATAAAGACAAATTTATTCATGTCGCCCATGGTTTGATTAGATGGCCGCATGGTAAATTTTCCACCAGAAAAGGAGACACGATTCATCTAAAAGACATATTAGAAGAAGCGATAGAAAGGGCAAAAAAAATTCTTGATAAATCTGGAATAATTAAAGGTATCCCAGAAAAAGAAAAGCAAGAGATAGCCAAGCAAGTTGGCATTGGTGCAATTAAATACAATGATTTGTCGCGTCATTATTCTCGGGACATAATATTTGATTGGGAGAAAATTCTATCTCTTAACGGAAATTCGGGTCCATATCTTCAATATACTGCCGTGCGTTGTCAGAGTGTAATTGATAAAGCAGAATCTAACCCTTTTCTTTTTAACGAAAATATCGTAGGATTTAATCAAGAAGAAATGGCGATTTTACGAACTATTTATAGATTTCCGGAAATCGTTAAACAAGCAGGGAATAGTTTCTCGCCAAATTTAGTTTGTAACTTTGCTTTTGATTTAGCGCAAAAATATAATATTTTTTACGAGAAGAATTCGATTATAAAAGCAGGGAATAACGAGAGAAGAAATTTTCGCTTATCTCTTACAATGGCAACAAGACAAATTTTAGAAAATAGTTTGAAATTATTAGGAATTTCTATTCCTGAAAAAATGTAAATTATTCGAGAACATATCTCAGAAAAAATATGGAAGTAGGGCGTTCAAAATCAGAGGAAAAAATAGCGAAATTCTGGAAAGAGAATCAAGTCTTTGAAAAATCTTTAAATAAAAAAGGTGGTGATTTTGTTTTTTATGAAGGTCCGCCAACCGCCAATGCTAAACCAGGGGTCCATCATGTTTTAACCCGAGCATTTAAGGATATAATTTGTAGATATCAAACAATGCAGGGTAAAAGAGTTTTAAGAAAAGCTGGGTGGGATGTTCATGGTTTACCAGTGGAATTAGCCGTAGAAAAAAGCTTGGGATTAAAGAATAAAAAAGACATTGAAGAATACGGAATAGATAAATTCAATCAAAAATGTAAAGAATCAGTTTGGGAACACGCCAAAGAATGGGGAGACCTTACAGAAAGAATCGGTTTTTGGTTGGATTTAAAGAATCCGTACATTACCAGCGATCCTCTTTATATGGAGAGTATTTTTAACATTATTAAACAAATATCAAATAAGGGTTTACTCTATCAAGATTACAAGGTGGTCCCTTATTGTCCGCGATGCGGAACGGTTCTTTCTTCTCACGAAGTTGCACAAGGATATAAGAAAATAAAAGAGAATGCTGTTTATGTAAAATTTGAGATTAAAAACAAAAAATTTAAGGCAAATACATTTTTGCTTGTCTGGACAACCACACCTTGGACATTACCTGCCAACATAGCAATAGCTGTAAATCCAAAAATTGAATATATTTTAGTAAAAATCAATAAAGAATATTTGATTATCGCTAAAAAAAGACAAGAAATTTTAGAAGATAATTTTGAGATTATAAAAGAGTTTAAGGGAGAAGACTTGGTTGGTCTTCAATATAAACCGATATTTAAAAAAGATGTGATTGTTTTGCCGAAGAATACAAAAAACGCATATCAGATTCTTCCCGCAGACTTTGTTACAACCCAAGAGGGAACGGGTTTAGTTCATATTGCACCCGCTTTCGGTCAAGACGATATGGAATTGATAAAGACGGAAAACGAGAAACAAAAAAAAGAAAGTGATAAATTTCCGATTTTACTGATAGTGGACAAAGAAGGAAAATTTACCGTAGAAGTCAAAAAATGGAAAGGGATGTTTGTCAAAGACGCAGATTCATTGATCATTAAAGAACTCAAAAATACTAATCGTTTATTTAAACAAGAAAAATACGAGCACGACTATCCCTTTTGTTGGAGATGCGACACTCCCCTTTTGTACTATGCTAAAAAGAGTTGGTTTATTAAAGTGAAAGATATTAAGCAAAAATTAATTGAAAATAATCAAAAGATTAATTGGTTGCCAGAGCATATAAAAGAGGGTAGGTTCGGAGAATGGTTGAGAGAATTAAAAGATTGGGCATTGTCGCGGGAAAGATATTGGGGGACGCCCTTACCAGTATGGAAGTGTGAGCATTGCGATCATCAAGAGGTTATAGGGGGCAGAGAGGATTTAAAAAAACAAAAATTTAGCACTAATCAATATTTTGTTTTAAGACACGGAGAGTCAACTTCAAATGTTGAAGAATTTTATTGTTCTTGGCCCGAACCTAAAAAATCTTTATTAACACAAAAAGGAGAATTTCAAATTAATGAAATTATTGAAAAAATCAAGAATGAAAAAATAGATATAATATTTTCTTCTGATATTTTAAGAACTTCGCAAACGGCGGAGCTTGTAGCCAAAGCATTGGGCAAGAAAGTAAAATATGATATTCGTCTACGCGAGATTGATATGGGGATTTTTAATGGTAAAGACCTTCAACGAGGAAGAGAGTTTTTTAATTCAGAGGTTAAGCTTAGCGCGAAAGAAGTCTTTTTAAATAAATTTAATAATGGATTCAGTGAAGGGGAAAATTTTTCTGAAGTTAAAATGAGGGTTTTAGATTTTTTAAAAAAGATTGACAAAAAATTTAAAAATAAAAATATTCTAATTGTAAGTCACGAATTGCCAATTTTAATGTTAAAAAGTGCGTTATTAGGATGGACTAACGAGGAAATGGCTGAACACAGAAAGGACATTTCTACTTCAACTGGGTCGTTTGCAAAAATTGAATTTAAAATTTTTCCATATAATCAAAAAGGAGAACTTGATTTTCATCGGCCATATATTGATGAAGTTCAGTTTTTGTGTCCAAAATGTGGCAAAGCAATGGAAAGAGTTCCTGAAGTAATTGATTGTTGGTTTGATTCTGGTTCAATGCCATTCAGTCAAAGACATTGGCCATTTAGTGACCAATCATCAAAAATTAATAATTATTCAATTCCACCCGAATTATTTCCTGCTGATTATATTAGTGAAGCGGTGGATCAAACAAGGGGATGGTTTTATACATTACTTGCCATTTCTTCTTTACTCGGATTTGAGTCTCCATACAAGAGCGTTGTTGTTCTGGGACATGTTTTAGACAAAAATGGTCAAAAAATGTCAAAGTCAAAAGGTAATGTAGTGGATCCATGGGAGATGATTGAAAAATATGGAGCAGATGCTCTTCGTTGGTATTTTTATACTATCAATCAGCCGGGAGATTCTAAACTTTTCTCTGAAAAGGATTTAGACCAAAGATTAAAGAAGTTTATTATGACATTTTGGCATTGCTTTACATTTTGGAAAATGTATGAGCAAACAGTAGAAAATAAATCAGCAGAGATAGACAGCCAGAACGTGCTAGACAAATGGATTTTATCTAAACTTAATGGTTTAGTTGGAGATACAACAAAAAAATTAGACAAATATGATATTACGGGTGCAGCTCGAGAAATAGAATCTTTTGTAATTGACGACTTGTCTTTATGGTATATTAGGCGTTCAAGAAAAAGATTTCAAAGACCCGATTCACAAAAAGAAATAGAGCAAGCTTATTCTGTTTTACGGCATACGCTTTTAGTTTTATCAAAACTAACAGCCCCATTTATACCGTTTGTGAGCGAAGAGATTTATCTTGAAGTTATGAATAAAAAAGATAAATTAAGCGTCCATTTAGATGATTGGCTCAAGTTTGACGAAAAACTTATTAATAAAACATTAGAACAGAAGATGGATACAGTAAGAGGGATAGTCAGCGAAGGGCTTAAGATTAGAAGCGACAATTCTATTAAAGTTAGACAACCATTGAATACTTTAAAAGTTAGGAGCGAAAAGCTTAATAAAGGATTGCTTGCTTTAATTCAAGAAGAACTCAATGTAAAAAATATTGAATTTAAGGAAGATGCTACAAAGCAAGAACATTGGAAATTGGAATATGATTTAAAGATTACGCCTGAATTGCAAAACGAAGGAATGATTCGTGAAGTGGCGCGTCAAATTCAAGATATGAGAAAGAAAGCTAATTGTAGCCCAGAAGATAAGGTTGTAATTTATTGTGATGGAAATAAAGATTTTGTGAACCTATTAAATCACAACAAAGAATTGATTTTGTCGCAAACCCGCGCAAAAGATTTTATTTCTCAAAGAAAAGAAAAAGAAATATTTAATATTGAAAGAGAGATTAAAATTAATAATCAAGAACTTTGGTTAGGACTAAAAATTGTAGTAAGATGATAGATGCAGAGCAATTAATGATTAATCGTTAACACATGGCCATCCCTAAATTTTTAAAAGCGTTTATAGATGTAGCCAAAACCGGAGCTACACCAGTAAATAAAAAAATAACCCAAGGACAGCCCGGAAGTGGACACAAGAGAATGGCTGAAGGAGAGGTTACAAAAAGGAACGAAACATCAGAAGGAATTTTTGGTTCAAAACCTTTTATTAATAGATATAGATTTCGGGAGCAATTAAAGAAAGTGTCGGGGAAAATTCCCGGTGGAGGTGTTTATAACCAAAAAGAAAGATTGAGCATAGAAAAAGAACTTTTTCCGAGAGAAAAATTTGGACAATATGTTACTCCGTATGAAATGAGTCGTCGTATTAAAGATCTTAAACATAAACTTTTTCGTTCTGGTAACGCGACTGAGAAAATAGAGACAAGAAGACAAATTAAATTTTTAGAAAAATTAAGAGGAGAAAAAAAAGATGCTTAATAAAATAATATTTTTTTTAATTATCATTATTATAATTATAGGAGCTGTCGGATATTGGTTTTATCAGGGCAATAGTTACTCTAAAGATGTTTTGCGTTTAGAGATTTTTGCACCAGAAACAATAAAAGTTGGAGAAGAAATAGAATATAGCGTTCGTATTAAAAACAACGGAGATGTTCGACTTGACGAACCAAGTTTAGTATTTGAATATCCAGATACTGCGGAACCGATAAATGGAGAATCTTTACGCATCACAAAAGAGTCGGAAGAATTGGATAACGCTATTTATCCTGGGCAGGAAAAGATTTTTAGATTTAAAGCAAGAATATTTGGAGAACAGGGTCAGATTAAAGAAGCAAAAGCATTAGTTTCATATAGGCCTAGAAATTTGAAAGCAAGATATGTCTCTAAGACAAGTCATTTAGCTACGATAGATGAAGTTCCTTTAACTTTTGAATTTGACATTCCATCTGGAGTTGGAAGTGGCCAAGAAATGAATTTTTCTTTAAATTATTTTTCAAGCATCGATTATCCCCTTTCAGACTTAGAAATAAAAGTAGATTATCCCACGGCATTTGAACTTAAAGAGACTGACCCAAGAGGCATTTCCGATAATCAGTGGAAAATTTCTAATTTAAGTAAGGCCGAAGGCGGAAGAATAGATATTAAGGGTAGTTTGCGAGGCGAGACAGGGGCTACAGAAGTTTTTAAATCGCAAATTGGAATCTGGCAGAGAGGAGAATTTATTGTTCTAAAACAGGCGATTAAGCAAGTGAAAATAATTGAACCCTCTTTATATATTAGTCAGCTAATAAATAATTCCTCTGACTATATTGCTAAATCCGGTGATCTTCTTCATTACGAGATTATTTTCAGAAATATCGGTAGCAATCCATTGCAACATTTATTTTTAGCCAACAAATTTGATAGTGATTTGTTTGACTTTGAGAGCGTTCGTTCCCTAAAAGGACAATCTGGATCAGGGGATAATTCAATTATTTGGGATTGGCACGATGTTCCGAAACTTCAGTTTTTAAATGCTGGAGAAGAGGGAATTGTAGAACTTTGGATAAATCTTAAGGAAGAGGTTGCAAATATTAATCAAGCTAAACTTGAGAATGAAGTTGTTTTAGGACAAGCAAGAAGAAAATTTGTCTCAAAAGTTAGGACTAAACTTGAATTAGACCAAAGTCCATATGTTGATGATGAAATTTTCGGAAGTCAAGCTAAATTTCCGCTTCAAACAGGAGAAGAAAATTTATTTACGATCATTTGGAAAGCTAAAAATTATTATAATCAAATAGAAGATGCAAAGATACAATCAACCCTGCCTCCACAAGTAAAATTGACAGGCAAAGTTACTCCTCAAAAACTTGCTTTTGACCCAATTACCAGAGAAATTGTTTGGTCAATAGGTGACTTAGATCCTAATCAAGGAGAGGTTCCGTCGCAACTTGCTTTTCAAATTCAACTTAAAGCTACTAGTAATCAAAAAGGAAAATTTGCTGAGTTGCTTGGAAAAACAACATTTAGTGCTTTTGATAAGTGGACAGAAGAACATGTGGAGGCAACGAGTTCGGCTATAACAACAAAAGTATTTGGAGAACAAGGTAAAATTCAATAATTTTTATTATGGAGGATTTAATGCAAAAAATTATTTCTTTATGTAAGAGACGAGGATTTATTTTTCCATCTTCGGAAATTTATGGAGGATTTAATTCCAGTTATGATTTTGGTCCACTTGGAGTTGAATTAAAAAGAAACATCAAAAAAGAATGGTGGAAAGATATGCTTCAATGCCACGAGAATATCGTTGGTTTAGACGCCTCTATTTTAATGTCTCCACAGGTTTGGAATGCATCGGGACACTTGTCAGCTGGCTTTGCAGACGAATTAGTAGAATGTAAACAATGTCATAAACGGTTTAGATTAGATGGGATTGAGAATAATAAATGTCCCGAATGTG
Source organism: uncultured Candidatus Saccharibacteria bacterium (assembly GCA_964563465.1). Taxonomy (GTDB): domain Bacteria; phylum Patescibacteriota; class Minisyncoccia; order Minisyncoccales; family PEYH01; genus JAYENY01. Next base: position 12,499 of record CAZLVZ010000002.1, read on the forward strand.
GAGGTGATTTGACCAAGCCAAAGCAATTTAACTTAATGATGAAGACATTCATTGGTTCCTTGGAAGATGAAAGTGCGGTTGCTTACTTAAGACCAGAAACATGTCAGGGAATTTATGTTAATTTCAAAAATGTTTTAACTACGAGTCGTTCTAAGTTGCCATTTGGTATCGCGCAAATCGGTAAGGCGTTCCGTAACGAAATTACTACCAAGAATTTTATTTTCCGTACTCGAGAATTTGAGCAAATGGAAATGCAATGGTTTTGCGATCCAGAAGAAGCAAATAAATGGTTTGATTATTGGAAAGAAGAACGACTAAAATGGTATTTGGATTTAGGCGTTGATAAAAAGAATTTAAAGATGACAGAAATTCCAGAAGGAGAACGAGCCCATTACGCTCAAAGACAGATTGACTTAGAATACAAATTCCCATTTGGCTGGCAGGAAATTGAAGGAATTCATAATAGAGGTGATTGGGACTTGTCTCGACATAGTAAATTTAGCAAAGAAGATTTGAAATACAAGGATTTAAAAACAGAAAAAGAATATATTCCTCACATTATTGAAACATCGGTTGGAGTTGAGAGAAGTTTGTTGGCTTTTTTGACCGAGGCATACCAAGAAGTATCTGGAGGTAGAACAAAAACAACCGAATCTACGAAAGCATCAGAGACAGTATTAAGGTTCCATAAAAAATTAGCTCCGATTAAAATCGCTGTTTTTCCCTTAGTAAAAAATAAACCAAAATTGGTTAAGAAAACAAAAGAAATTTACCAATTACTTAAACAAGATTTTATGTGTCAATATGACGAGCAGGGTTCAATCGGACGCCGTTACCGTCGTCAAGACGAGCAAGGCACGCCTTTTTGTGTCACAGTTGACTTTGACACCTTAGAAGATAAATCTGTCACCATCCGCGATCGTGACACGATGAAGCAAGAGAGAATAAAAATAGATAATCTCATTGATTATCTAAAGCAAAAATTCGATTAAGGGCTGGGGAAAGAATGGGGGAAGTCGGATTTCCCCCTGAAATTTGTGGACAATTTTGTCTGATAATACGCAAAATTTAACATAATACTGTGAATGTGATCACAAAATTATATGGTTAAAGTAATGGAAAAAAATTCAATAAATATTGGCAAAGAACCAATAGTAATTTTTCCTCTTAAAAAATGGGAGGAAATTGAACAAACAATTGAGGACTTGAAAGAGGCAACAAGATTTAATATTGCCCTTGAGGAAAGCCGAGGCAAGAGACTTTTTAGCTTGGGAGAGATAGCGAAAAAATATAAACTAAAATAAATGTTTAAAGGTTCAACCTCTAAACATTCTACGCCGAACAAAAAATCGTTAAGAAAGGGGTTTTTGGACAAAATTTTGTACAATTAAATATATGAATTTTTTAATATTATGTGCTGGTCTTATCTTTGGATATCTAATTGCCGCGTTTTGTTCTGGAGGAAGAGAAGGAAAACAAGGAAGGTTTAAATCTTTAACATTTAAGACAAAGAATTATATAATTCATCTCCATCATTGGTTTATAGCAATTATCGGTCTGGCGATTCTATTATCTTTCAATTTTTATAATAACCTTATCTATGGATTATTAATCGGGGCGATTGTTCAAGGTTTAACATACAAGGATTTTTATAGGATAGTTTATAGGCGATAGCAATAAAAATGGGAAATTTAGAATGAACACAAAAAGAGACTTAAATAAACATAAAGCAGTGACAAATCTCTACTCCGTAACTGATTGGGAGTATCATAAAGGGAAAGTTACATGGGATGATCTTTTTGATGAAAAAGGGAAATTTTTTTTGACCATAGGAACGATGGAAATGGCAGAAGAGGACGGATTTTTACCTGACTATATTGGTAAAAAGAGAGAACCTTTTCCTAAAAGAATTTTTATTCAAGAAAAAGACAAAACATGGACTGTTTATGAAAACCTAAAACACTTTACTCCAGAGAAAGTTCAAGAATTACTTGATGATTTGGGTAAATTAACTGAAAAGATATTCGTTTTTAAATATAAAATTGTTCCAGAATGGTGGAAGCGCCGGTTGACAAAAATGGAGAAGGAAATTGAAGGAGGAAAATTGATACCTCTCAAAAAGTTGCGTCCGTAGAGACTTAACTTCTATATTTGATAAATAAAACATCTTATTTCATCGGGTTTTTATTGTTGAAAGAATGGTCAAGAAATGTTATAGTATAAATATATGAAGCCAGATAAATATATGGAGTCAGAAAACAAAAACTTAAAGTTACCATCATTTTTTAAGCCATTGCTTTGGTCTTATAATTTTTTTCTAATAGATCCGAAAAAAAATAAGAAAAGAATTATTATTAACACAGTCAATTATGGTAGATGGAAACACTTGCAATGGATAGTGAAATTTTATGGCAGAAATAAGCTGAAAAAGATAATTGAAGAAACTCCCGAGACAGAATTTAGGGTCCCTGCGTTGAAACTCGTCTCTTTATTATTGGGAATTAAAAAAATGAAATATGCATCAAGAAGTGATTACATCAAAAGGCAAAATAATTCTTGATCGACTTGATAAATTCCCTGATTTTTATTTGGCAGGCGGGACAGGGCTGGCCTTACAATTGGGTCACAGAATCTCAGTTGATTTTGATTTTTTTTGGCAGGAAGATATTCCGAAAGAATTACTTTCAAAAATAAGGAAAGTTTTTAAGGGATGCAGAATTGAAATAGTTGTTAATCGTTTAGCGCAACTAACCGTAGAAATTGATGGAGTGATGATTTCTTTTGTGAAGTATCCTTTCCCAGTATTTTCAAGACTCATTGATTATAAAGGAATTAAAATTTTGTCTCCCATAGGAATTGCGGCAATGAAAGCGTTCGCGTTAGGAGGAAGGGCTACTTTAAAGGATTATGTAGATTTATATTTTATTTTAAAGGAAAAGACTGTCGCTTTGGAAGAAATTATTGCTTTATGCGATAAAAAATATGGAAATGAATTCAATCAGAGATTGTTTTTGGAAGAGTTGGTTTACTCAAAAGACATAGAAGAAATAGAGATAAATTTTTTGAAAGAGAAAGTAGGAAAAATAGCAATAGAGGATTTTTTTGAGAAAGAGGTCAAAAAAATAAAAATTTAAATCAATAGCTACAAAAAGTCCACGAATAGGGTTTTTTTGTTGGCAGATTTTTTGATAGAGTAAAGATATTATGGCAAAGAAGATTTTAAAAAAAAGTTCAATTGGAGTTTTTGATTCCGGATTTGGTGGTCTAGAGATTTTAAGAGAAATAGTAAAAGAATCGCCACAATATGATTATATTTATTTAGGCGATACGGCACGAGCACCATACGGCAATCGTTCTCAAGAACAGATTTACTATTTTACAAAACAAGCAGTGGATTTTCTTTTTAATCGCGATTGTTATTTAATAATTTTAGCTTGTAATACTGCCTCAAGTGAAGCGCTCCGCAAAATTCAAAGAGAGTATTTACCAAAATATTATCCCGAAAGAAGGGTTTTGGGAGTAATTATTCCTGCAGTTGAATCAGCTACAGAAATAACCAAAAATAATCGTGTTGGAGTTATGGCTACAAATAGCGCAGTTGATTCTAATGCATTTGAAAAGGAATTAAAAAAAATTAATTCTCAAATACAAGTTTTTCAACAATCCTGTCCACTTCTTGTACCGATTGTAGAGGAGGGAAAACAGGACTCTGTATCAACTAAAACAATTTTGAAAAATTATTTAGAATCCTTAGTCAAAAAAAATATTGATACTTTAATTCTCGGTTGTACTCATTATGGTTTTTTAGAAAATCAAATTAGAGAAATTGTTGGGAATAAGATTAACATTGTTTCAGAAGGGAAAATAATCGCTGAAAAATTGAAAGATTACTTAACGAGGCATTCTGAAATAAAAAATATTTTGGCCAAGAATTCAAAAATTGAATTTTTAACAACTGATTTAAGCGATAAATTCAAAGATATCGGAACTCAATTTTTTGGTAGACCGATTAATCCAAAAAAAATCTCCCTGTAGTAGCTCCAACAGAAAATCGCTCTTTGTTTTTATAATTAATTTGATGTATACTTTAGGAAATATGTATAAAAAAACGATTCTAAAAAATGGTTTACGCATTATTACTGTGCCAGACAAAAATACTCAAGCAGTAACGGTTTTAGCATTGGCAAAAGTAGGCAGTAAATACGAGAATAAAAACATTAATGGCATATCTCATTTTTTGGAGCATATGTTTTTCAAAGGAACTAAAAAACGACCCTCTCCAATGGCAGTAGTGGAAACATTAGATAAAATCGGCGGAGAATACAACGCTTTTACAGGAGAAGAATATACTGGTTATTATGCTAAAGTTGAGGCATCACATTTTGATTTAGCTCTTGATTGGGTCGCAGATATTTTTTTGAATTCCACATTACCAGCAAAGGAAATTGAGAAAGAAAAAGGAGTTATCGTGGAAGAAATAAACATGTATTTAGATAATCCGATGCTTTATGTTCAGACGCTTTGGAGAAAGGTTCTTTACGGAGATCAACCAGCTGGGTGGGATATTGCCGGGAGTAAATCAACGGTGAGGTCAATTTCTCGTCAAGAATTATCTGATTATAGAAGGAAACATTATACTGCCCCGAATTCTTTAATATGTATTGCTGGTAACATTGACGAACAGGACACTATTAGAAAAGTAGAAAAATATTTTTTTAAATTAAACAAAGCCAAGAGTGCTAAAAAAATAGAAGTTGTCGAGAAGCAAATTAAGCCAAAATCATTGCCATATTTTAAAAAAACAGACCAAACACATCTTTGTTTGGGCGTAAGAGGCTATAATCTTTTTCATCCACAAAAATATGCTTTTCAGCTTTTAGCAACAATTCTTGGTGGGATGATGAGCTCTCGACTTTTTATGGAGGTGCGTGAGCATTTGGGCTTGGCCTATTATATTTCTACTTCTACAGAGAGCGATCCAGATTCAGGATTTTTGCTTACCCGAGCTGGTCTTGATAATAAAAACATAGAGAAAGCTATAAAAGCTATATTAAAAGAATATAAGAAGATTTCTCAAGAAATGGTAGGACCAGAAGAAATTAAAAAAGCTAAAGAATATATCAAAGGTAAGATGGCCTTATCTTTAGAGGCCTCTGATGCTTTGGCTTCTTTCTACAGCGCCCAAGAGCTTCTTAAAAATGAAATTTTAACTCCAAAACAAATTTTTAAAGAAATTGAAAAAATTCAAGCAAAAGACATCTTAAGCGTAGCTCAAGATATTTTCAAACCAGAAAAATTAAATCTTGCTTTAATCGGTCCATTTAAAGACAAAAAAAGATTTGAAATCTTGTTAAAAGAATTCTAAAATAAAAATGAATAGCTGTTATAAAGATTATGGAAGAAGACGAAGTTCAAATTAAATATTCTACACCAAGAGAGACAGAAAATATGGCCTCACGTGTTTTAGACATTTCATGGGGGACTATTGTAAAAATAATACTTTCCTTGACCGCGCTTTATTTAATTTTTTTAGTGCGAGATATTTTGATTTGGTTTGTTTTTGCTTTAGTTATTTCAATTTTATTTAATCCAGCAATTAACTTTTTACGCAAAGCTCATATTCCTAGAGTATTAGCAAGTGTCTTGGTATATATCGGCATTTTTGCTTTTCTCGGTTCTTTTATCTATATCCTTGCTCCAATATTGTTTTTGGAGCTTCAACAATTTTCTATTAGCTTTCCCTCCTATTTTGAACAAGCGACTCCCTATTTTAGTGGTTTAAAGATAGAAGCGCTTAAGGATTTCCAAGCATTCTCTAATTCAATAGGGACAATACTCTCAAGTGCCTCTACCAATATTTTTACTGCGGTAGGCGCAATTTTTGGTGGTATTTTTTCTTCAATAGCTATTTTTTCTATTGCTTTTTTTCTTTCTTTAGAGGAAGAAGGGATAGCAAAGGTGTTGATGCTCGCTTTTCCTAGAAAATATAAGGCAAAAGTTTTGACGACTTGGAGTAAAAGTCAGAAAAAAATTGCCTCTTGGTTTGGGGTTCGTATTATTTGTTGTTTTTTCATTGGATTAATTACTGGTGTTACCTGTTATGTTATAGGCATCAAGTATGCAGTATTTTTTGGTCTTTTTGCCGGAATTTTTAATATTATTATTACGGTTGGTCCATTTCTAAGCGGTGGAATAATCACAATTTTTATTTTAAGCATGGCTGGACTCCCAAAGGCAATGATTTTTCTCCTTGCCTTTTTCATTGCTCAAGAAATAGAGGGTTATATTATTATGCCGGTTTTGAGTAAGAAATTTCTTAAACTTTCTCCTGCTTTAGTTTTGATATCTTTGTTAATAGGAGCGAGGTTATGGGGGCTTATGGGAGCTATCTTGGTCATTCCTTTAGTTGGAATGCTTTTTGAACTTACAAAAGCATTCTTAGAGAAAAAACAAACGCTTGAACCAGTAGAAGAAGAGCTTTAAAAAATGTCAGAAATTTTTATTATTGCCACTCCAATTGGGAATCTTGAGGACTTATCATTTCGCGCCCTAAGAATACTCAAATGGGTTGATTTTGTTTTATGCGAGGACACAAATGTGACAAGAAAATTATTGAATCATTACGATATCAAAACTTCAGTTATTAGCTACCATCAGCATTCAAAGATTGGAAAGATAAATTATATTTTAAAGCTTTTAGGGCAGGGTAAAAATTTAGCGATTGTTTCTGATGCCGGTACGCCAGGAATTTCTGATCCAGGCAATAAATTGATAGAAGAAGTAATAAAAACATTTGAAGATGATGTGAAAATTATACCTGTTCCAGGGCCTTCTGCGGTTTCTACAATCGCTTCTGTTGCCGGATTAGCAATGGATAGATTCTTATTTTTAGGTTTTCCGCCTAAAAAAAGAAAGAGAAAAAAGTTCTTTCAAGAAGCAATAATTTCCGAATACCCAGTTGTTATTTATGAATCTTGTCATCGTATTTTAAAAACACTTAAAGAATTGCAGGAACTGAACAATAATCTGCAATTAGTAGTAGGTAGAGAATTGACTAAAAAATTTGAAACAATTTATCGCGGTCAAATTGACAAAGTGATAGAAAGAATAGAAAAAGATAAAGTAAAGGGCGAATTTGTAGTTATTATAAAGAACAATGAATAAAAGTACTAAAAAATTCTATATTTCCAGCGCTCTTCCATATGTTAATTCTGTTCCTCATCTTGGTTTTGCCTTGGAGATTGTTCAGGCAGATGTTCTTGCCCGCTATCACAGAAACTTGGGTGAGGAAGTTTTCTTTTTGACTGGTACAGACGAGAATGGCTTGAAAGTTGCTCGAGCCGCAGAAGAAGCGGGCGTGGAAGTTGGAAAATTTGCCGAACAAAACGCGAAGAAATTTCAAGGATTAAAACAAATTCTTAATTTGTCTTTTGATGATTTTATTCGAACAACCGAAGAAAGACATATCAAAGCAGTTAAAAAATTATGGCAGCTTTGCGAAAAAGATATTTACAAAAAAAAATATAAGGGACTTTATTGCGTTGGTTGCGAACAATTTTACAAGAAGGAAGAATTGGTTGATGGTTTATGTCCTGAACATAAAACAAAATTAGAATTGGTAGAAGAAGAAAATTATTTTTTTAAACTTTCAAAATACGAAAAACAGCTTAGAGAATTAATAGAAAGCGATGCTATCAAAATAATCCCGGGATCTCGGAAAAACGAAGTAATAGGCTTTCTTAATAAAGGATTGGAAGATATTTGTATCTCTCGTTCTACTGAACGGGCGCGTGGTTGGGGGATTGATGTGCCAGGAGATAAAACACAAAAGATTTGGTGTTGGTGGGACGCTGTGATCAACTATATTAGTGCGCTTGGTTATGGTGTAAATGACAAAAGATTTCAAGAATGGTGGCAGAATAATGATAATAAGCTACACATTATCGGGAAAGGAATACTTGTCTTCCATACCTTATATTGGCCCGCCGCATTGCTTTCTGCTGGGTTATCGTTACCAAATAAATTATTTGTTCATGGGTACTTGAGTATTAAGGGTGAAAAAATTTCAAAATCATTAGGCAATGTTATAGATCCCTATGGATTAGTAGAACAATACGGAGCTGATGCTGTTCGATATTTTCTTTTGAGAGAAATTTCAAGCACAAAAGATGGCGATTTTACTATTGAAAAATTTAAGGAAAGATATAATAGCGACTTGGCAAAAGGACTCGGGAATCTTATTGCGCGGGTGTTAAAGCTGGCTCAAGAACAAGACCAGGAATTAAAAATTCAGAACCAGGAATTAAAAACTCAAATTAATAAAACAAGAGGAGACCATAAGAAGGCCTTAGATAATTTTCAATTTGATACTGCCTTAAAATCAATTTGGGAGTTGATTGGGTTTTGTGATAAGTATATAGAAAAAGAGAAACCATGGGAAGATACAGAAAATAAATCATCAATTATTAATGATTTATTATTGGCAATTAAAGAAATTGCTAAATTACTTGAACCATTTTTACCCGAAACCTCCGAGAAAATCTCTGAACAGTTAAAAACCAAAAAATCCGAACCATTATTTCCGCGTCTTAAATAGAAAATATTATGTATTTTGACACGCACGCACATCTTAATTTCGCTACTTTTGTAAAAGACCGAGACAGTGTTGTTAAAAAATGCCTCCAAGAAAAGATTTGGCTTATTAATGTCGGCACTAATTTTTTTACTTCTCAAAAAGCAGTTGAAATTGCTCAAAAATATGATGAAGGAATTTATGCGGCAATTGGCCTTCATCCAATAAACTTGGACACGGGGTTGATTAAAATGAAAATAGACAAAGACGAAGATGAAGATGACGGAGACTCTCCCTTTGAACAGGAATTTGATTACGAAAGATATAAAAAATTAGCTCAAAACAAAAAGGTAGTTGCTATTGGTGAAATAGGGCTTGATTATTATTGGAAACCAAAAACTAAAAAGAGATTAGAAGATTTTAAATTTAAACAGAGAAATTTATTTTTAACAGAATTACGCTTGGCAAAAGAATTAGATTTACCGATTATAATTCATTGTCGTATGGCCCACGAGGATTTATTAAGGATTTTAAGAAAACAGTATTCAATTTATGATTCTAAATTCAAGGGAGTAATCCATTGTTTCACTGGCGACTGGGAACAGGCGAAACAATACATGGAATTAGGATTTTTGATTGGGTTTAACGGTATCATTTTTAAATTAAAATTGGATGATGTTATTAAAAAAATCTCACTTAATAAAATTTTGATTGAAACCGATTGTCCTTATCTTTCTCCGCCAAGTTATAATCAAAAACAAAACGATCCCTTTGGAGTAAAAATTATCGCACAAGAAATTGCCCGCATTAAAAAGCTTTCCCTGGAAGAAGTGGCCGTTCAAACCACCAAAAACGCCAAGAAGCTATTCTTAAGTATTAATAATTAGATTATTATGTTACTTTTTTGGATAATCATTTTTATTGTTTCTCTCATCGTTTTAGTCAAGGGAGCTGATTGGCTTTTACAAAGCGCTGAAAAAATTGGCTTATCCTTTGGTATTTCGCCCTTTATTATCGGAGTAACCATCGTTGGTCTTGGCACTTCCTTTCCAGAACTCATCTCAGCGATGATGGCAGTTTTTCGGGGCGTGACAGAGATAGTCCCAGCTAGCGCTATCGGCTCTAATATTGCCAACATACTTTTGGTTATAGGCATTTCTGCAGTCATTGGAAAAAAACTTCTTATCCACAAAAGCCTTATTGATTTAGATTTGCCTTTGTTAGCAATTTCAACAGTTCTCTTTTTGGGTATAGCGTGGGACAAACAGATTACTTTTATAGAAGCCCTGCTCTTACTTCTTGCTTACGGCATTTATCTTTTGTATAGCTTTTTATACAGAGAAGAAGAGACAGAAGAGATTCACGAAGTTCTTCCTGATAGAGCAGAAAGAAGGAAATTACAGAGTCAAAAGACATTCAAGAAAAAATTAAAGAAAAAACCCAAGATAGGTATTAAAGATTTTTTAGTGTTAGGGGCGGGGATTATATCTTTAGTGTTCGGGGCAAAATATCTTATTGACTCTGTAATAAAACTATCTGAGATTTTGGAAATTGGCGCAGGAGCTATTTCTTTAGCCGCGGTAGCACTAGGAACCTCTTTGCCAGAGCTATTGGTTTCGGTAAAGGCCGCCTTACAGAATAAATCAGAGTTAGCGTTGGGGAATGTCTTTGGTTCCAATGTATTCAACCTTTTGGTAGTTGTTGGTATTCCTGGACTTTTTAAAACCTTGCAAATAGATGAAAAAACTTTTTCTTTAGGACTGCCGATTTTAGCCGCTGCTACTTTTCTTTTTATTATTTCCGGCATTTCTCGCAGAATTCATATTTGGGAAGGAGCGATGTACCTTATTGTTTATATCTTTTTTGTCGGCAAGCTCTTTGGGCTTTTTTAAGAGCATAACAAGATTATCAAGAATGGGATGTCAAAGAAAAAAGAGAATTTGACAAGAGGTCGTAAAGAAGGCAGAATATAAATATAACCTAAAGGGGGCAAGAATGAAGTGGAAAAACGATGTACCGAGAAGAGACCTAAGGAAAGACCTCGCAACTTTGTGGAAATGGCTCCGTAAGTTGTCTACAAAAGACAAAAGCGGATGCAGTAGTTTTTTTACGAGATTGTAAAGCCACACCCTCTTTTTTTACACGGCCGGGCATAGCTCGGCTTTTTTATTGAAAAATTTAGGAATCTTGCGTAGAATAAAGAATCATGGAAAAATATGATCCAAAAGCCGTAGAGGCAAAATGGCAGAAAAAATGGAAGCAAGAGAAAATTTTTGAGGCAAAGGATTTTTCAAAAAATCCAAAGTTTTTTATTTTAGACATGTTCCCCTATCCTTCTGGGGCTGGACTTCATGTTGGTCACCCCCGGGGATATGTTGGGTCAGATATTATTGCTCATTTTAAGAGAATGAATGGTTATAATGTTTTGCATCCCATGGGCTGGGACGCTTTTGGCTTGCCAGCAGAAAATTACGCCATTAAAACAGGTATTCATCCAAAGGTTTCTATTAAGGAGAATATAGAAAGATTTAAAAAACAGATGAATAATATCGGCTTATTCTATGATTGGTCAAGAGAGCTTAATACCACGGATCCTGATTATTACAAATGGACTCAATGGATTTTTCTTAAGTTGTTTGAAAGGGGGCTTGCCTATCAGGCGACATTACCAATTAACTGGTGTCCTTCGTGCAAAACCGGATTAGCCAACGAGGAAGTAGTAGATGGAAAATGCGAGAGGTGCGGAACTGTTGTTACTAAAAAGAATATTAAACAGTGGGTTTTAAAAATTACTAATTATGCTGAAAAATTACTTGATGGCCTAGAAAAACTTGATTGGCCAGAACAAATTAAAGAGATGCAAAGAAATTGGATAGGAAAATCTCGAGGCGCAGACATAGTGTTTCCCGTTAACGATAGCAAATTAGAAATTAAGATATTTACGACTCGTCCAGATACGATTTTTGGAGCAACATTTATGGTTTTATCGCCAGAGCACGAATTGGTTGAAAAAATTACCATTCCGGACAAATTAGAAGATGTGAAAAAATATCAAGAAGAAACCAAAAAGAAGCTTGATGTAGAGAGGCAGATGGAAGACAAAGAAAAAACAGGAGTTTTTACAGGAGCTTATGCTGTCAATCCTGCTACCAAAGAAAAAATTCCTATTTATATTGCCGACTATGTCCTGCCTCATTATGGTTATGGGGCAATAATGGGAGTTCCTGCGCACGATGAGAGAGACCGTGATTTTGCTGAAAAATTTAATTTATTGATTAAGGATATAGAATTAAACAAAACCGTAGAGCAGGCCACAAAGTGGATAGAAAAGAAAGGTTGTGGCAAAAAAGCAGTCAATTACAAACTTCGGGATTGGATTTTTTCCAGACAAAGATATTGGGGCGAACCGATTCCACTTATTTTTTGTGAAGATTGTAAAAAAAGAATTGGGAAAGGAGATTACAAAAAAGGAGAGTTTAGTAAGGGAGAATTATTAAATCCAGGTTGGATTGCCTTATCAAAAAAAGACCTTCCTTTAGAGTTGCCTAAATTAGAGAAATATCAGCCAAGCGGTACGGGAGAATCTCCTTTAATTCAAGCAAAGGAATGGGTTCAAACAAAATGTCCAAAATGTGGAAGCGTGGCTGTTAGAGAAACCAACACAATGCCTCAATGGGCCGGATCTTGCTGGTATTTTATTCGTTACCTTGATTCGAAGAATAAAGAGGAATTAGCTGGAAGTAAATTAATGAAAAAATGGTTGCCAGTTGATTTTTATATTGGTGGAGCCGAACACGCTGTGCTTCATCTTTTGTATTCTCGTTTTTGGATAAAGGCATTGTTCGACGCAAAAGTTATTCATTTTGATGAACCATTTTTGAAATTTCAAACAATTGGACTAATTTTAGCATCTGATGGGCAAAAAATGTCAAAATCACGGGGTAATGTTATAAATCCAGACAAAGTTATTGAAAATTATGGAGCAGACGCTTTTCGTCTTTATGAAATGTTTATGGGTCCCTTTGATCAGCCGATTTTCTGGGATTCAGATGGAATTTTAGGAACAAGAAGATTTCTTGAAAAAATTTGGAATATTTTTTCAGAGTTTAATAAAGAGGACGATAAAAGGATTAAAAGAAAGTTTCACCAAACTGTTAAAAAGGTTACCGAAGATATTGAGGTACAGAAATTTAACACAGCGATAGCATCCATGATGGAGTTTATAAATGAGGCGCAGAATTTTGGAATTACGAAAGAGCAAGCAAAAGATTTTTTGAAAATTTTAGCTCCGTTTGCCCCACATATAACCGAAGAATTGTGGCACAGATTAGGACATAAAGATTCTATTTTGAAAGAGAAGTGGCCAGAATATGATAAAAAATTAATAAAAGAAGAGGCCTTCTATTTAGTTGTTCAGATAAATGGAAAATTGCGTGATACCATCGGAACATCTTTGGATATTTCCGAAAATCAGGCAAAGGATTTAGCTTTAAAATCAGAGAAAATTCAAAAATGGCTTGAGAATAAAAAAATTAGAAAAACAATTTTTGTAAAAAATAAATTAATCAATTTTGTAGTTTAGAGTTTTTGTTGAAATTAAATTTTATTGTGATAAACTATAATATATGAATCACATTATTGCTAATCCAAAAATTTTTGGCGGTAAACCCATTATTAAAGGAACCAGGATTTCTGTTGAATTTATTATGGAATTGACCGCTTCTGGCATGACCGTTGATGAAATCGTTAAAGAATATCCGACTATTAACAAAAGAAATGTCCTTGCAGCCATTAAATATGCCACTCAGGTTTTCAAAAAGCAAGAGCTTGTTTTTGCTTAATTTTTTCTATGAAATTTTTAGCTGATGCCAATATTGCTCCGAGGACAATTGAAGCTCTTAGACAGGCGGATTTTAATGTTAAAAGCATAAGCGAGGAAGGACAAGGAGAGATATCCGACGAAATGGTAATTAAATTGGCTATCAAAAAAATAACCTTATAATTTTAACCGAGAAAGGAATCAGAGCATATAAAGAATGAAAGAAGTTGATATTTATGAATTTATTGAACAAAAAAATTAAAAAAACAATTTTTGTCAAAAACAAATTAATTAATTTTGTGATATAGCATTTTATTGTAATTCTATTGTTTTTATGTTAACTTTTAATTACCATGACCATAGAAACCATAGCTCGAAAATTAAAAACTACGCCACAAGCACTGCTCAAAGAAAGCGTTTTTGCGTATTTGCAAAGACGGCTTAATACTGTTTCTATCGAGATAGATGGCCTGAAAGGGAAATGGCAGGTTAAGTCAGCTGAGGATTTTGAGAAAGCTATAAAAGATGGGAAAATTCATGAGTTCTCTAAAGGACAAGACGCTAGTGAAGATTTTTTTCGGCTCTCTCATATAGAAGAAGAAAAAAGACATCTCTTAAAACTTGTTAGGGAATATGCGTTCTGATTATCTTCCAATCTTTGAGCTCGCCGAGGCAGAATTTTCTGAAATTATCGTAAGCTTTAAAGATTTAGAGCATAAAATAAGATTTTATTTAATTGACAATAGTTATATTGATGTATGTCTGGGCGGTCCGAGATTTTCGGGTCGTTTTAGTTTTCACTGGGAAAGAGGGCACATTGACGGCAGGATTTATCGTTATGACAATTTTCCCAACACCAAATGGAAAAAATTAGAGTCGTTTCCTTTTCATTTCCATAATGGTTCTCAAAATCGGGTAATTGAGGCAAAATTTTCCAAGAGACCATTAAATGGTTTTAGGGATTTTATGGAATGGATAAGGGGTTTTGTCGCAAGGCAAAAAAACAAAAAATAATTTTTCAAAGGATAAATTAATTAATTTTGTGATAGAAAAAATTTAGTCACCCTTCGCTACGCTCAGGGTATAAGAATTTCTAATACTCATTTTATTCGTGAAGAAATTTTAACATGTGCGGTATAATTGGATACATTGGTAAAAAAGACGCCCTTCCTGTAATTATGGAAGGGCTGAAGCGACTTGAATACAGGGGCTACGACTCTGCGGGAGTCGTTGTTTTTGATAAGAATAACAATGCTCAAGCCGTGAAAGCAAAGGGAAAAATTAAAGATTTAAGAGAGAGATTAAAAGCAAGAGAGATAAAGGGCAACTTCGGCATTGGGCATTCAAGATGGGCGACTCACGGGATTCCATCGGAGATTAATGCTCATCCGCACTGGGATTGTAAAAAAGAAATTTTTGTTGTTCACAATGGAATTATTGAAAATTATTTGAAGTTAAGAAATGAGTTAAAAAAAGAGGGTCATAAATTTATTTCTGAAACAGATACGGAAGTTTTAGCTCATTTAATTGCGAAACATTGGCAGGGAAATTTAGAAGAAGCAACGAGATTAGCCCTAAAAGAAGTAGTTGGCGCTTATGCGATTGCGGTCGTATCGTCTCTTGACCCTCAAAAAATTGTTTTTGCCCGTCAATCAAGTCCATTACTTATTGGCTTGGGTGATGGAGAAAACTTTGTCGCCTCTGATGCGCCGGCAATTATGGGACACACCAAACAAGTTATTTATTTAGAAGATGGAGAAATGGGAGTAATCACTCCGAACGATTTCCAGATATTTAATCTAGACAGAGAAACAATAAACAAGGAAACTCACAATTTAGAATGGGATGTTCAACAAGCAGAGAAAGGCGGTTATTCTCATTTTATGCTTAAAGAGACCATGGAACAGCCCGAGGTTATTAAAAATGCAATAAGAGGGAGAATAATTTTAGACCAAGGGACTGCTAAGTTGGGTGGGATAGAATCTATAGCCGATAAATTGAAAAAAATAGACAGGTTAATAATTGTCGGAATGGGAAGCGCTCTTTTAGCAGGTAGAGTCGGAGAATATATGATTGAAGAATACGCCGGCATTCCTGTTGAAGTAGAAAACGCTTCGGAGTTTCGTTACAAAAAGTCAGTATTTAGGAAAAATGATGCAATTTTAGCAATTTCTCAATCAGGAGAAACAGCAGACACTCTTTTCGCCATAAAAGAAGCAAAAAGAAAAGGCATTTTATGCTTATCTATTGTAAATGTTGTTGGTTCAAGCATGACCAGAGAAGTGGATGCTGGTATTTATAACCATGCTGGTCCGGAAATTGGAGTTGCCGCTACTAAATCATTCATTTCTCAATTATCTGTTTTAGCACTTTTAACAGTATTTTTAGGAAGACAAAGAGAAATGTCTTTAGTTATGGGAAAAAGAATTTTAGAGGAGCTTGTTAAGATTCCAGATTTAGCGAAAGATATTTTGGCACAGAGAGATAGGGTTAAAGAGCTCGCTAAAAAATATTATCAATGCGAAAATTTTCTTTATCTTGGACGAAAATATAATTTTCCGATTGCGTTAGAGGGCGCATTAAAATTAAAAGAGACTTCTTATATCCATGCCGAAGGTCTCTCCGCAGGGGAAATGAAACACGGCTCTATTGCAATGATAGACAAGGAATTTCCTTGTTTTGTTATTGCTCCGAAAGATAGTATTTATGAAAAAATGGTTTCAACTATTCAGGAAATTAAAGCCAGAAATGGAAAAGTGATTGCTTTGACCACAGAGGATAATCAAGAGATTTCAAACATGATTGATGATTATATTTTTATTCCTAAAACATTAGAAATGCTTACTCCGATTTTATCCGTTATTCCCTTACAGCTTTTTGCCTATTTTGTAAGTGTTTTGCGTGGTTATAATCCAGACAAACCTCGCAATCTTGCAAAATCAGTTACAGTTGAGTAAGAAAACTTTACGCCTTTATTTTTTATGTTAATATGGTGATATTATATGTTAAGTGAAAAAATTGATTATTTGTTTTATCTAATTATTTTAAACACTTTGTTATGAAAACCAACATTAAGGCCGTAATTTTAACTGCTGGTCGCGGAGAAAGAATGCAACCGCTTTCTTTTCAAAAACAAAAACATTTAATAAGACTTTTAGGAAAAAGTATTTTAGAACATAACTTAGACCAATTAAACAACATCGTTGAGGAGGTAATTTTAGTAATAAGGCCGGATGACAAGTGCAAAGAGATTAAGGATCTTATAGGAGATAGATACAAAAAATTAAAGATAAAATATGCAATTCAAGAAAAAGCATTGGGAACTGGTGATGCGGCTAAATCTGCCTTATCTTTGATTAAAGATAAGTTTTTTTTATTGAATGGTGATGATTTATATGACAAAAAAGATATTCAAAAAGTTTTGAAGAAATTTCCCTGTCTATTAGCTAAAGAAGTAAAGCAACCTAAATTTTTTGGAATAGTTGAAGAGGAGAAAGGGATAATTAAATCCTTTATTGAAAAACCGTCTAAGCCAAAATCAAACTTGGCTAATAGTGGTTTTTATTTCTTGTCAAAAGAAATTTTTAATTTTTCCATCGAGAAATCTTCAAGAGGAGAATATGAATTTACCGATTATATTAAACAATTTATTAAAGATAATAAATTAAATGTAGTAAAAGCAGACCAATGGATTCCCGTTTCTTATTGTTGGAATTTACTAGAAGCGAACAAGGCCCTTTTATCTGTGGCCAAAAAATTAAATCAAGGAAAAATTGAGTCAGGGTGTCACATTTCAGGCAAAATTATTATTAGTAGAGGGACTGTGATTAAAGGTGGAACATATATTGAAGGACCGGTTTGGATCGGTAAGGATTGCGTTATAGGACCAAATTCTTTTTTGAGGAAATTTACCTGCCTTGGCGATAATTGTAGGATTGGGCAGGCAGTGGAAATAAAAAATTCTGTTATCGGCGACAATACTAATATTGCTCACCTTTCTTATGTCGGTGATTCTATTATTGGAGACAATTGCAACTTAGGAGCAGAAACCATTACTGCCAACCTTCGGCATGACGGGAAAACCATTAAAACGAATATTAAGAATAAACTAATTGATACCAAAAGAATAAAATTCGGAACAGTTTTGGGAGATAGTGTTAAAACTGGCATAGGCACATTAATTTATCCGGGTAGAAAGATTTGGCCAAATAAAAAGACTTTGCCAGGAGAAAAAGTTATAAAAGACATAAAATAATAAACAACTATTTATGAAAAAGGTTAGGGCATTAGTTTTGTTTTCTGGGGGATTGGATTCTATATTGGCAACTAAGCTTTTGATGGAGCAGGGAATTAAAGTAGAAGGACTGACCCTTAAGAGTTGTTTTTGGAAGACAGATTATGCGAAAGAGGCATCTAAAAAACTTGGTATTAAATTGAAAATAGTTGATTTTTCAAAGGAGCATTTGAAAATGATAAAATGCCCGAAACACGGATATGGCAAAAATATGAATCCTTGTATTGACTGTCACTCTTTAATGTTCAAGATTGCTAAGAGCATTATGCAAAAGGAAAATTTTGATTTTGTCGCCACAGGCGAAGTTTTGGGAGAACGGCCAATGTCTCAGAACAAGAACTCCTTAGAATTAATAGAAAAAGAATCTGGCCTAATCGGACATCTTCTACGGCCATTATCAGCAAAATTATTAGAATCAACAGAAATAGAGAAAAAAGGATTAGTAGATAGAGAAAAACTATTAGACATTAGAGGTAGGTCAAGGAAAAAACAATTAACATTAGCAAAAAAATGGAAAATTAAAGATTACCCCACACCGGCTGGAGGATGTCTTCTAACGGATCCCGAGTTTAGTAAAAGATTAAGAGAGCTACTTGATAAATATCCAAAAATATTAGAAAATGATATTAAGCTTTTAAAGATTGGTCGTCATTTTTGGAATAAAGGCAATAAAATTATTGTTGGGAGAAATCATAAAGAAAATTTAGCGATAAAGAGATTAAGACAGAAAAACGATGTCTTGATTGAACTTCAAGGATTGACCGGACCAACGACTTTGGTGAGGAATTATGGAAAGAAGATTTCCAAAGAACTGATTAAAAAAGCAAAAGATCTTACAAAATATTATTCGCTTAAAGCGAGAGCTAAAAAAGATTTAAAATTTAAAATATTTTAATTATGTTTCCTAAATTTTCTTTTGAAGAGATTTCTAATTATTTTTTAAAAACGGAATCAAATCAATTTTTTGTTAGCGTAGCTATTCGCTATCTGGCGTTAGGGATGGTTGCTATCTTTGAGCCAGTTTATCTTTACTTATATTTCGGCAGGTCAGTAAGCTATGTTTTATTGTTCTGGGCGGCATTTTCGGGTATTGTTGCTTTAACGGTTGTTTTTGGAGGGAGGATTATGGCGCGAATCGGCCTAAAAAGAACAATGCTTTTGTCTAATCTTTTCTTTTTTGGTTATTACATTTGCCTTTTTTTTATTAAAGATTTTTTTCTATTAGCAGCATTAGCAATAATTTTGAGAGCAATAGCGGCGACTCTTTTTTGGCCTGCCTTCCATACGGATTTTATTCGTTTTTCAAAAACTCATCGTCGTGCTGAAGGCGTGGGGAAGATGAGTGCCATATGTTTAACTGCTGGAATTCTTAGTCCAATTATTGGCGGTATCATTCTAACAGGACTCGGCTACGCCGCCTTGTTCACCGTTGTCTTAATTACTCTTTTTGCCTCAACTTTTCCATTATTCCTCTCCAAAGAACGGCATGAGATTTATACTGATTCTTATAGCCAGGCATGGAAGAGAATTTGGAAAAATAAAGAAGTGAGCTTATCTTTAGTGTCTTTAGGTATTGAGGGCGGGGTAGATATATTCATGTGGCCTATCTTTATTTTTACTCTTGGCGTGAGTTATCAAGAGATGGGTGGCATATCCACTTTTGCTTTACTGATTTCTGCCCTTTTTGCTTTTTATATGGGCAAAATAACTGCCAGAAAAAATCATTTTAAGTTATTAAACATTGGTTCGGTGTTTTTAGCCATTTCTTGGGTAGTGAAATATTTCGTTGTGAATGCTTTTTCCGCACTTTTGGCTCAGAATTTTTATAGAATGGCCAAAACAAGCGCGCTTATTCCATTTAGAACCATATTATATAACAAGGCAGCTGCCAAAAAAGGACAGGCCGATGAGTTTATTATTTATCGCGAGATTGTTCTTAATCTTTCTCGCTTTTTCTTTTTTATGTTTCTGGCAGGAATTTTCTTTATTGTAGATAAAATTAATTTAAGTTTTATAATCGCCGCTATTGCTTCTACTGGGTTTAGCTTTTTAGCAAAACCACGATTATTTTCTTTTAAAACGAAAAAAGCGAAAACCTAATTTATGGATTTATGCTTTTGTTTTTTTGATACTATTTTTTACGACCGAGTCTTTGGAGTTGGATTGAAACAATAACCACAATTACTGTAATTATTGTGGCATATACAAATTTGCTAATTATACTACCCTTATCTTTGAATAAATTTTCAAATAAGCTTTTAATTGCCTCGTTCCATGCGAGCGCCGCAACTAAGCCAAAGCCACCCATAATAAGGGTGATGCTTTTTTCTTGAATAGCGATGCTCGTTTTACGAGCTTTTCTTATTGCTTTTTTTCTTTTGCTTTCTTTTTCCATATTTATTGTGTTAAAATATACTTAATTATTTAATCATTTTATCATGTATTTTGATTTCACGAAAATTTTAGAGTTTAAGCCAGAAATTTTAGATTTTAAATTCGGAGGAAATACATTATTACAATACATACTTGCTTTTGGTGTTTTCCTGCTAAGCATTTTTATCTTAATGATTTTTGAGAAAATTGTAGTTCATAAATTAAAGAAAATAGCAAAAAGAACTGCTATAGAGATTGACGATATTTTAATGGCGATGATTGGTGCTATTGGTTGGCCGTTTTATGCTTTTTGGTCTTTCTATATTGCTCTTCGTTTTATTAGTATTCCTCAATTTTTTTACGAATATCTACCGAGTATAATTTTTGTTCTGACAATTTATTATATTGCAAAAATTATTCAAGTTTTAATTGATTATTGGACTCATAAACTCGCTGTAGAAAAAGAGGAAGCATTAAAAATAGATAGCTCCTCGGCGAAGTTTTTGCGCCGGATTTTAAAAGGAGTTTTATGGATGATAACCATTATTTTGATTCTTCAGAATTTAGGATACAATATTTCTACAATAGTAGCTGGACTTGGCATTGGTGGCATTGCCATTGCTTTTGCTTTACAGAATATTTTAGAAGATATTTTTGCTTCTTTTTCTATTCATTTTGATAAACCGTTCCAAATCGGTGATTTTATTGTTATGGGAGAAGAAAAGGGAACAGTAAAAAGCATTGGTATGAAATCTACCCGACTTCAATCCTTGCAAGGCGAAGAGTTGATAATTTCCAACAGGGAACTTACGGAAGCAAGAGTCCATAACTTCAAGAGAATGGAGAAGAGGCGAATTGTTTTTAACCTTGGAGTTGCCTATGAAACACCAACAAAGAAATTAAAAAAGATTCCAGATATAATAAGAAAAATCGGAGACAAAATTGATTTAGTAGAAATAGATAGGACTTATTTTAAGGAATTTGCTGATTTTAGTTTGAATTTTGAAATTGTCTATTTTTTAAATTCAATTGATTTTGATGTTTTTGTAAAAACGAGAGAGAAAATTAATATAGCTATTAAAGAAGTATTTGAAAAAGAAGGTATTGAAATGGCTTATCCTACTCAAACAGTTTTTGTTAAGAAATAAGAAAACCAACCATTGAAGTTATCGCTGGTTGGCAGATATTGTTTATAGCTCAAGAAAATGCTCTAACGCCGGGACCAATGAATCATGGTCCGTGGCATAATCGCATCCAGCTCTTACGAGCTTGTCTTGATAACTGGGTGTGTTGGATGTTCCAACAAGAATTAGACCAGGAAGAGATTCTTTAAGCTCTTGGGCGAATTCTATGGAGTCGGAAATTGGTCCATGAATTCTGGCATTCAGCACAACGAGATTTATGCCTGGTTCCTTCTTGATTTTTTCATGAGCCTCCTGAATAGTAGAGGTCATTAGGAAGTTTATCTTTTTACTCAATTCTCTCTCGAGCATTTTCTTTGGCCAATCCAAATCCTCAACAACTAACACCATAGGCATTTCGTCCACAGTGACCTCCTGTTATAAGGAACAATTTTGCTATAGTTTTTATGTTTTCTATAGCAAGACAACATTACTATATAATTTTAAAAAAGTCAAATTAAACATCATTAGAATTAACTTATTAATACTTCAAGAGAATATTTATTTGTAAATTTTTAGAAATTATTTTAGAATAAATTAATGGCACGAGTTATTGCTATAGCCAACTTAAAAGGAGGTGTGGGCAGAACCAATGTCTGTGTAAACCTTTCTATGTTTTTGTCTGCTTTGGGTAAGCGGGTTTTGCTTATTGATTTGAGTCCCCAAGGAGACGCCACTTTTTGTTTAGGGATTAAGTCATCGCCAAATTTTATTGGCGATGTTTTAATTAAAAAAGTTAAACCCAAGATTGCTATTAGAAGTACTCCTTATTTTGGTTACGACATCATACCATCTTTTCCGCGCCTGAATGAAACAATATCTAAGCTTAAGGGAGAACGAAAAGCAGAGAAGCGATTAGACGAAGCATTAGACAATATTAAAGATGATTATGATTTTGTTATTATTGACACTCCGTCTGATTTTAATCTTTTAATTGCTAATACGCTTATTGCTGCTGACGAGATTATTATTCCTGTTCAATGTGAACATTTAGCGCTTATGGGAGCAAAACGATTGGCCAATTTCGTCAAATCATTTAAGAACCTTAAAGACAAAAAAATTAATATTCTTTTAACAATGTATGGATGGAGAAGCTTACTTTCCAGGACTATTGCCAAAAGAACCAAAAAAGAATTTCCCAATTCTGTTTTTAACACTATTATTCCGAGAGCGGCAATTTTGGCTCAAGCTACAGAATCAAAAGAGCCGATTCTAAAATCCGCCCCAAACTCGCGCGCTTCTCGTGCTTTTCGTCAATTAGCAGAAGAAGTTATTAACAGTGGAAAGAACAAAAAATAATTAATTATTTATTATTAAAAAACATTGAGATAAACACTCAATGTTTTTTTGTGCCCGGGGTGGGGGTCGAACCCACATGAACGAAGTCCATGCGATTTTGAATCGCACGCGTATACCAATTCCGCCACCCGGGCGTTATTTTTATCTTAAGAAAGAATATCTATTTTGTAAATACTTTAAATTGTTTTACAGTCCGGATTTGAACATTTAATTTGATTTCTTTTCGTTTTTATCAATGGCCATTTGCATTTTGGGCAAAACTCTCCCGTCGGCTTATCCCAAACAGCAAAATCACACTTAGGATATCTATTGCAGCCATAAAATATTTTTCCTTTTTTCGTCCTTTTTTCAGTAATTTCTCCTTCTTTGCATTTTGGACACTTCATGTTCAATTTATTATCTTTGAGTGATTCTGTATATTTACATTTTGGAAATCCAGTGCAGGCATAAAATTTCCCGAATCTCCCAAGTTTTATAATCAAAGGCGAACCACACTTTGGGCAAATTCTATCAGTTTTTTCTTCAGCAATTTCTTGTTTGGAAAGCTCCCCTTCTTTTTGCTTTAGATTTTTCTCAAATGGTTCATAAAAATCCTTTACTACTCTTGACCACTCTTCTTTGCCTTGAGCAATTTTATCCAAATTGTTTTCCATATTAGCCGTGAATTTAATATTAACTATTGTTGGAAAATGTTCAACTAAGATATTGTTGACCACAATTCCTATTTCTGTTGGAACAAATTTTCTTTGTTCATTTTTTTGAGCATAATTTCTTCTTTGAACAGTAGAAATAGTAGGGGCATATGTAGATGGTCTACCAATACCATTTTCTTCTAAGACCTTAATTAAAGTTGCTTCGCTATATCTCGCTGGGGGTTTAGTAAAATGTTGTAAGGGCGTTAGTTTTATTAATTCTAACATTTCTTTTTCTTTTAATCCTGGCAGAATAGCTTCTTTAAACTTTATTGAATAAATCTTAAGAAATCCGTCAAATTTTAATGTCTGTCCGTTAGATTGGAAAACACAATTATTTGCTTCAATTTTAATATTAATGGAGTCAAAAATTGCTTGATTCATTTGACTGGCGAGAAATCTTTGCCAGATTAATTTATAGAGTTTAAGCTGTTGGCTATCTAATTTTATATTTTCAGGCGTTTTTTCAATATTAGTTGGTCTGATGGCCTCGTGAGCTTCTTGGGCTCCCTTGCTTTTTGTTTTATATGTTTTCGAGAATCCCGGCCAATAATTTTTGCCGAAATTTTTTATAATAAAATTTTTGGCAGAGGATAACGCCTCTTGGGAAATATTAAGAGAATCAGTTCTGTGATAACTTATCAATCCTTTCTCGTATAATCTTTGAGCTAAGAACATTGTTTTTTGGGAAGAAAGACGAAGTCGTTGGCCAGCTGTTTGTTGAAGAGTGCTGGTTGTAAATGGTGGCAATGGATTTCTTTTAACTTCTTTTTTTTGGATATTCTTAATTTGAAATTTTGCTCCCTTTAAATTTTCAACAATATCTTCTGTTTCTTTTTTATTTTTGATTCCCAATTTAGGAATTTTTTTATTATTTTTTTCAATTAAAAATGATTCAAATTCGTTGCCTTTTTTATCCTTTTTGTCTAATAGTGCAATAACACTCCAGTATTCTTCAGGAATAAATTTTTCAACTTCTTTTTCTCTTTCACAAATTAATCTTAATACCACGGACTGGACTCTTCCAGCAGACAATCCACGAGCAACTTTTTTCCACAGAAAAGGGGAGAGCTTATAGCCAACTATTCTATCTAAAACCCTTCTGCCGACTTGGGCGTTAACCAAATTCATATAAATTTTTCTCGGATTTTTTAGCGCATTTTTAACTGCTTTTTCTGTGATTTCATGAAAAGCGATTCTTTGATATTCTTTTAATTTTAGAATTTCTCTCAAATGAAAAGAAATTGCTTCCCCCTCTCTGTCTTCATCGGTGGCGAGAATAACGGTTTCAGCATTTTCACAAAGTTTTTTAATTTGATTTACTCTTTTACGGGCTTTAGTGGGGATAACATATTGGGGATTAAAATTATTCTCTATATCTATGCCAAGCTTTGATTTTGGCAAATCTCTAACATGTCCAAAACTGGCAGTAACTTCATATTCTTTGCCTAAAAATTTTCCTAATGTTTTTGCCTTTGCTGGACTTTCTACAATAATTAATTTCATAATTTTTTATGAATTTTTTGGTATGTGATTATCGCATTAATGCGAAAATATTGCCTCCTAAATTTTTTATTATTTTTTTTATTTCTAATCCAGTAAGAGTTGAGCTCGTTTTTGCTGGAGTCAATTTGGTTTTTTCAATAATTTCGTCAATACCCATTGCTTTTTTATTACGAAGAATTTCTATGATAAGTTTTTCCTCTTCATTATCAGGATTAATTTCTTTTTTAATAATTGTCAAGTCTAATTGTAGCCCATTGATGATATCTTCAGCCGATTCTACTAATTTGGCCCCCTTTTTAATTAGGAGATGGCAACCGCGAGAATTTGGAGAATAAATTGAACCCGGCAGGGCAAAAACCTTTCGTTTTTGTTGAAAAGCATGATTTGCTGTAATCAATGCACCGGAACGAAACTTTGCCTCTATTACAATTGTCCCCAAAGATAAGCCAGAAACGATACGATTTCTTTGAGGAAAATTACTTTTATGCCCCGGTGTTCCGGGCGGAAATTCAGAAATTACTGCTCCCCCTTTTTCTATAATTTTTTCTGCTAATTCAATATTTTCGCGAGGATAAATACTTTTTCTATCAATACCAGTGCCCAAAACAGCAATTGTTTTTGCGTTGTTTTCTAATGCTGTTTGATGAGCAATTGTATCAATTCCATGGGCCATTCCACTGACTATAACAAACTTAGCCCTTGATAAGTCCGTGACAATTTCAATTGTTGCCTGCTTGCCATAATCTGAACAGCGCCTTGTGCCAACAACCGCAAACGCTAATTTGTTTTTTATGTCTAAATTGCCCATAAAATACAAAATCCTTGGCGGGTCAATGATTTTTTTTAGGGCTTTGGGGTATTGCGCGCTATTTATGTCTATTTTTTGTATCTTTTCCATTGAGTTGTGCTAATAAGATATCAGTCGCTTCTTTTTTTGTTTCTTCTAAAATTTCTTTTTCTTGTTTGCTAAATTTTTGTAAAACAAACTTTTTTACATCTATTTTAATTGGTTTTGGACCAATGCCTATTTTTAAACGGTTGAAATTTTTTGTACCCAATTCGTCAATTATTGATTGGACTCCCTTATGCCCGGCTGAACGGGAATTTTCTTTGATTTTTATTTTCCCTAACTCCAAATCAAGATCGTCGTGTATTATCCAAAGATTTTTTAATGGGATTTTGTAAAATTTTATTAAATGACTTACTGCTTGGCCAGACGAATTCATAAATGTTTGTGGCTTAGCTAAAATAATTTTTTGCTCATCAATTTCTCCTTGCGAAATTTTCGCTTTTAATTTCTTTTTATTTTGCCAAATAGAGAAACAACCTTGTTTTTTTATAAGATTAATAATTTCAAAACCAAGATTGTGGCGAGTATTTTTGAATTTTAAGCCAGGATTTCCCAAGCCAATAATTAAAATCATTTTTTTATTATATCTTAGTGTTTCTATAATAATACTTTAATTCCAAAATTTTGCAAAACTTGTTGACTTTTAAGAAAAAGAGTATATAATAAAAATAGCTAAATCTTTCATATCTTATAGAGGAAAGATATGATATAGCTCTTTGTACAACCAAGCGAAAGGGGGATTTAAATGTGCACCAAAGAAGAAATTGAGCTGCGAGCGTTAATGAACACAGCAGCAATCAAACGCGATCTCAGGTTGCAAGAGGTTCAAAAGGCCATTCAATCAGGAGATTTGCATTTGATATCTAATCGAAGGTGCCCAGATTGTTCTGTCGATGACGCTGGGCCGATAGATCCCAGCATCAATCTATCAGAATTGATAGCGATTTATTAGAGTATCGGGGATAGGCTTTATGCTTATCCCCATCTTTTTTTGTTTGTCAAAACATGGTTTTTAGTTTAATATAAATAGATTAATGGTAACTTAATCATACATGAAAAAATTTATACTTTTTATTTGGGAAATAGTAAAAATAGCCGTGATAGCTCTTATAATAGTTGTGCCTATTAGGGCTTTTGTTTTCCAACCATTTTTTGTCAGAGGAGCAAGCATGGAACCCAATTTTCATGATTTTGATTATTTAATTGTTGATGAAATATCTTACAGGGTTAGACAGCCACAAAGAGGAGAAGTAATAGTATTCTATAATCCCAATAATAATTCTCAAAGATTTATTAAACGAGTGATTGGTTTACCCGGAGAAACAATAAAAGTAGAAAAAGGAGAAGTATCTATCAAACAAGATGCAGATTTTTTTGTTTTAGATGAATCAAAATATTTAGATCAAAGCGTTAAAACACCAGGAAGTAAGGAAATTACACTGAAAGATAATCAATACTTTGTAATGGGCGACAACAGAGGAGTTTCTCTTGATTCAAGATTTTTTGGAGCATTAGAGAAAAAATTGATTATTGGCAAAGAGTCTTTTCGTTTATGGCCGTTAAGTATTTTGGCAAAGCAATAAAATTATATTAAATTATGGCAACGAAGAAAGGTAAAACAAAAATTCAAAGCGTTCCTGGGATGTCGGACATTTTGCCTAAAGACCAAGCTTTTTTCAAAAAGATTTATACTACGGTCAATGATTTCTCTTCATTCTACGGTTTTGCAGAGTTGACTCCTCCAATCTTAGAATATACTGAACTTTTTGAGAAAGGCACTGGCGATGATACAGAAATTGTTGAAAAACAAATGTATTCTTTACGCTCAGATGGAGGGGATTATTTGACACTAAGACCAGAGTTTACTCCCTCCTTGGTTAGATCATATATAGAGAACGGAATGATTAGTTTGCCTCAACCAGTAAAGCTTTTTTCTTATGGGCCGGTTTTTCGCCACGAAAAACCACAAGCTGGGCGTTTTCGCCAGTTTAACCAGTTTAATTTAGAGGTTTTTGGCTCCACAAAGCCAATTATTGACGCAGAGCTTATATATATTTTCTATAACATTCTTCAATCGTTAGGCATCAAGGACTTAACAATAGAAATCAATAGCATCGGAGATCAAGAGTGCCGTCCAGCATACAAAAAACTTTTATTGAAATATTTACGAAAAAATGAAAAATTTTTATGCTCGGATTGTAAAAAACGATTAAAGAAAAACCCATTTAGAATTTTAGATTGTAAAGAAGAACGATGTCAGCAAGTTGTTTCTGGAGCACCTCAAATTATTGACCATCTTTGCAAAGAATGCCACAATCACTTCAAGAAGGTCTTAGAATTTTTAGATGATTTGGGATTGCCATATAATCTAAATCCTTACTTAGCTCGAGGATTAGATTATTATACTAAAACAGTTTTTGAGATAGTTACGGAGGACAAAGATGGAAAAAGTAAAATGAGCTTACTCGGAGGAGGAAGATATGATAATTTAGTAAAACTTTTTTATGGAAAAAGTGTTCCCGCCTGTGGCGGAGCAGGAGGGGTGGAAAGGATTATTGCAGCGATGAAAGAAAGAGAAATACAGGTATTAGAAAAACCAAAGCCAGCTATTTTTTTAGCTCAATTGGGAAATACCGCAAAAACTAAGGCATTAAATGTAATGGAAGTTTTGAGAAGAGCTAATCTTCCTGTAATTGAATCGTTTGATAAAGATTCTCTCACCGCCCAGCTTAAGGTAGCGAATAAGTTAAAAATAGGATACACCTTAATTGTTGCAGAAGAAGAAGCGAGTAAAAATATGTTGATTGTTAGAAACATGAAGACCGGTAAACAAACTTTAGTTAAAATGGAAAGATTAGTTAAAGAAATGAAAAAAAAGTTAAAATAAAGAATAATTAATCATTAGTAATCAATTTTATGTCAGGACTTACAGTAGAGAAAAAAGAAAGAGAAAATAGTCGTCAATTAGTTAGTCGCTTTATTAGAGGCCTAAGAAGAAGTGGCCTTGTTTACAGGGCTAAGAAAGATCAATATAATCAAAGACCATTGAGCCATGAAATGAAAAAGAAGGCTGCTCTCAGAAAAGAAGAGCTCAAGGTGAAATTTGAGCGTTTAGAAAAATTAGGAAAGAGCCATCAAAAGTAAAACATTTTTAATGAAGTAAATCTCATTAGAGATGGTAAAAATTTAATGGAGTTACGTCAACAGATTCAGAAGGACTTGCATGACGCTATGAAAAATCAAGAAGAAAGCCGTATTTCAATTTTACGGTTGCTTTGGGATGCAATTATCAAAAAAGAAAAAGAAAAGAGAATGAATTTCAAGAATGACATAGGAGAAAACATTGACGAAAAGAGTCAAATAACCGAACAAGAATTGTTGCAGATAATTTCTTCTTTGGTAAAAAGAGCAAAAGACGCAACCATACAATTTAAACAAGGTAATAGAAACGATTTGGCAAAGAAGGAGGAGGAAGAAGTTATTATTTTGCAGGAATATCTACCAGAGCAACTCAAAGAAGACGAAATTAGAAAATTAGTTGGAGTTGCCATTAAAGAAACAAATGCTAATTCTATGAAAGATATTGGTAAAGTTATGGAATCGTTGATGCCAAAAATACAAGGGAGAGCAGACGGAAAGATTATAGCTAAAATGGTGAAAGAGATATTATCTTAATATTAGATAAATGATTGAAATTAATAATATAGTAAAAGTTCCCATTAAAGAGAAATTATTTAAGCAAGTTGGAGAAGAAATTTTAGACAAAGAAAATATTCAAGAAGAGGTTGATATTTCCGTAGCAATAGTCAAAGAACAAGACATTAAGACATTGAATAAAATTTATAGAGACAAAGACGAACCAACAGATGTTTTGTCTTTTGCTGAAAATTCTAATTTTATTTTTCCCATTGAGGGGACAAAACAATTGGGAGAAATAATTATCTGTCCCTCTCAGGTCAAAAAAGCAAAAGAAAAAATATCGGAAGTATTCATTCACGGTCTTTTGCATCTCTTGGGCTATACTCATAAATTTGAGAAGGACTCAATTATTATGGAGGCCAAACAAAAAAAATATTTAACTTTTTTTAAAAAATATGGCTCGGAATAATAATATTATTACAGCGATAGATATTGGTTCTTACTCTATCAAGGGTATTGTTGCCAGAACAAGTGGAGATAATAAAGAAATAGCAGTCCTTTCTTATGTTAATGTTCCTTCTGTTGGATTAAGGCGAGGAGTAATAACTGACACAGAAATCGTTTCCGAGAAGATTAATCAAGTTCTTGATAGAATGAAAAACGAGATTAAACCTCAGAAAATTAAAGAGGTTTTTATTAATATTGGTGGTCCCCGTGTTACTTCTCAAATGAGTCATGGTGCTGTAGCTATTTCCCGAGCTGATCAAAAAGTTTCACACGATGATAAAATGAGGGTTGTTGAAGAAGCGAGATCCATAAGTTTAAATTATAATAGAGAAGTTTTAGATATTTTTCCTAAAGAATTTGTAGTGGATAGCGAGACGGGATTGAAAGATGTTGTCGGCATGAAGGGAATAAAATTAGAAGTTCAGGCATTAGTAGTGTCTGTTTTTTCACTCTATTTACAAAAATTAGTTGATACTGTATTAAGCGCAGACGTTGAAGTCGCCGGAGTTATTCCGTCCGCATTAGCCGCTTCAGAAGCGCTTTTGACAGACCAACAAAAAGAATTGGGCTCAACAGTTGTGGACATAGGAGCAGAGACCACAAGCATAGTTGTTTTTGAAGATAAAAGTTTAATTCATTTGGCCATATTACCGATAGGTTCTGCTCATATAACAAGGGATATTGCTATAGCCCTACAGGCAGACATTGATGTTGCTGAAGCAATAAAAAAGAAATTTGGTTTTTACATATTTCAAAATAGAAATAGAAAAGAAAAAATTATTATTGACAAACAAGAGCCTTTTATTTTTGATACAAAAAAAATGATTAAAGCTGGAAGGGCTAGGGTTGTAGAAATTTTTGATTTAGTCAACAAAGAGCTTAAAAAAATTGACAAACAAGAATCTTTACCAGCAGGAGTTATTATAACCGGAGGGGGTTCGAAAATTCCAGGTCTAATTAGTTTTGTAAAAAAGGAGCTTAAACTTCCTATAAAGAGGGGAATTGTTAAAAAATTTATTGGCATAGAAGAGGATGCCTCTAATAGTGTTGTCTGTGGTTTAATAATGACTGGAATTGGTCGGGAGGAGAAGGAACAGAGTGCAAAGAGCGGAAAATTAATTTCTAAATTTAAAAGAGTTATTAAAGCATTGAAAATTTTTGTCCCATGAGAAAACTAACAAAAATAAAAGTTTTAGGTATCGGTGGTTCCGGAGGCAACGCTCTTTCCAGAATGACGAAATGTAAAATTCAAGGAGTGGAATTGATTGCTTTTAATTGTGATGTTCAAGACCTAAAGAAAACAAAAGCAGACAAGAAGATTCAGATTGGAGAGAAGCTTACCAAAGGATTGGGCGCAGGTATGAATCCACAGACAGGAAAAGAAGCGGCAGAAGAAAGCCGTCTTTTTATAGAAGATGCCTTGAAAAATACAGATATTGCTTTTGTGGTTTGTGGACTTGGAGGAGGGACTGGTTCTGGAGCTGCGCCAGTAATAGCTGAAATTGCTAAAAATCTTGGAATTTTAACGATTGGAGCCGTTACTATGCCCTTTTCTTTTGAGGGAGCTCAAAGAAAAAATATAGCTAAACTAAGCCAAGAAAGATTGAAAGAAAGAGTTGATACTCTTTTTGTTATTCCAAACAATAAGTTACTTGAGCAAATAGACGAACAAACAACCTGTATCTCTGCTTTTTGGTTGTGTGATGAGATATTAAGACAAGCGGTGCAGGGTATTTCTGATTTGATTGTTAGGCCAGGAATTATTAATGTTGATTTCGCTGATGTTAAGGCAATAATGAGTGATTCTGGCTTTGCTCTTTTTGGTGTTGGTAATGCCGAAGGTGAAGACAAGATTGAAAAAGCAGCCAATATGGCCATCAATTCTCCTTTCTTAGATTTTGGCATCAATGGAGCTCAAAGAATTTTATTTAATATCACAGGTGGCAAGAATCTATCATTAGTTGAAATTCAGAAGGCAGCAAAGATTATTACTAAAAGCTCTTCTGCAACCCGTGTTATTTTCGGAGCAATTCAAGATAACAAACTAAAACCTGATGAAGTCAAAATCACCCTCATCGCAGCAGGGATTGAATAACTCATAATTTTGAGGTTCGAATCCTACTCGCGGAGCAGGCTAGTGAGCCTTTCGGGAGACCGAGAGGCCCTGTATTCTCAAGGTTTCTCAGGATCGGTTCGAGAAAAAATCCCCATACCCCGATAGGAATCGAACCGTATTCAAGAGTAAATTTTTCCAATCAATCGCCATTTTGGCGATTTTTTGGTAAAATAAAAATGAAAGATCATAA
>CAZLVZ010000003.1:0-31513 GCA_964563465.1 uncultured Candidatus Saccharibacteria bacterium
CTTAGAGGCAGCTATCCTTTAAAGAGTGCGTAATAGCTCACTAGTCAAAGGATTTTGCGCCGAAGATTTACGGGGCTAAAATTTGGTACCGAAGATAGGGCTAAGCGTATATTTATATATGCTTGGGGTAGGGGAGCGCCCTTCATTCACTGAAGGCAATCTGTAAGGATTGTTGGAGAATGAAGGGGTGAGAATGTTGGTATGAGTAACCGCAATTCCGATGAGAACTCGGAACACCGAAAGCCCAAGGGTTCCTTGGCAATGATTGTCAGCCAAGGGTTAGGCGGGCCTAAGGCGAAGCCGAAAGGCGTAGCCGATGGACAGCCGGTTAATATTCCGGCCCCTAAACTTTTTTTCAATGAAGTGCGGAGTTTAGTAGGCAATGCGAGTTATTGGATTCTCGTCGCTGATTTTAGCTTTTGCAAGAATTGGCGGGAAGCTTGTCTTCGGACAAGCGAAGTTTGCTGAGCAAGTTCCCTAGAAAAGCTTCGGAGAGCTAAGGAAGTTTAGTCCGTACCAAAAACCGAAACAGGTGGGCAAGCGTAAGTGTGCTAAGGTGAACGAGTGAAACCTCGTTAAGGAACTCGGCAATAAAGTGGCCGTAACTTCGGGATAAGGCCTCCCTTTATTTGCAAGAGTAAAGGGCGCAGTTAAAGTTTCCCTGGCGACTGTTTATCAAAAACATAGGTCCCTGCTCAACTCGTAAGAGGAAGTATAGGGGCTGAGGCCTGACCAGTGCTGGAACGTTAACTTCGGCGGTCTCCTGCTTGCAGGAGGCTGACTGAACGAAGCGCCAGTAAACGTCGGCGATAACTATAATCGTCCAAAGGTAGCGTAATCCCTTGCCAGGTAATTTCTGGCCCGCATGAATGGCTTAACGGCTGGGGAGCTGTCTCAACGAGGTGCTCGGTGAAAATGCAATACCGGTAAAGATGCCGGTTACCTGCGGCTAGACGGAAAGACCCCGGGAGCTTTACTATAGCTAGATATTGGTCTTTGATTTTGGTTGCACAGAATAACGGGGAGGCTTTGATCCTTCGTTTTCGGACGAAGTGGAGCCAACAGTGGAATACCCGTCTTTCAAAATCTTAGTTCTAACCCCGCCTTTTGGCGAGAGACAGTGTCTGGTGGGTAGTTTAAGTGGGGCGCTTTTCTCCTAAAGAGTAACGGAGAAGTTTATAAGGTCAGCTAGCTCCGGATGGAAATCGGAGTGGTCGTGCAAAGGCGTAAGCTGGCTTTACTGCAAGGCGGATATGCCGCGCAGTTGCGAAAGCAGAACTTAGTGAACCGACCCTGGTTCATAGGACCGGGGGAGATCATCAGATAAAAGCTACCCCGGGGATAACAGGTTAGTAGGGCCCGAGAGTCCATATCTACGGCCCTGTTCGACACCTCAACAATTGTTGTTGACACACCTATGTTCTTTAAGAATAATAGGAAAACAATCGGGGTGTTATGGCAGTAATGCCATAAAAAAATGTGGCTAATAACGATGAAACCCTAATCTTTTTATAATATGATAAAAAGACGGGCAATATCGTGGGAAGTCGTTTGCATTTTGCAAATTGACCCCGTAGAGACTTAGTCGTTTTTAGCGACTAGATAGTAGATTAAACTACTATAATACGCCACCCCCTACAAGATAATTTTTTATCTTATAGGGTGAAGATATAGTCCTTGCTATTAGTAATAATAGATTACAAACGATGTCGGCTAAGTGATTGGCCGCTTCTACCGTAAGGTAGATGCCTAAAATCGGCTCATAACGGTGAAACCCTAATTTTTTTATGATACAATAAGAAGATGGGTAATACCGTGGGAAGTCACTCGCTCTGGGCGAGTTGACCCCGTAACGACTGATTCTGCTGATTTGCAGCAGAAGAGATAGTAACGACCTAAATTCTTTTTAGGCAATTATTATCACACGCCGATCCCCTTTTAGATAGCTTTATATCTATCAGGGCGATGGTATAGTCTGTTCTAATAGTAATATTAGGTAAAATGCATCACATCCTGGAGGTGAAGCAGCTTCCAAGGGTATAGCTGTTCGCTATTTAAAGTGGTACGCGAGCTGGGTTCAGACCGTCGTGAGACAGGTTGGTCCCTATCTACCGTAGGCGTTAAGGATTGAGGAAACTTGTTCCTAGTAAGAAATTGCTACTTTATGGAGTAATCCATAATGACAACTCGACTAATAACGGTGAAACCTTCATTATTTATTCGGTTGTAGTGATCACGAGATATTGATGGTCCTAATAATTTGTGATACAATTTACTTGAGGACCGTATAAATATTAAGGTAATATCGTGGGAAGTCGTCCGTTTTATGCGGATTGACCCCGTAACGACTTCGTTGCTCGATTAAATCGAGAACGGGATAGAGAAATTAACCCTCTATAATACGTCGACCCCTACAAGATAATTTTTTATCTTATAGGGTGAAGATATAGTCTAAGCTCATAGAAATATGGGAAGAACTTGACGAGAGGACCGGAATGAACTAACCTCTGGTGTGCCAGTTGTTCCGCCAGGAGCATCGCTGGGTAGCTAAGTTAGGCAAGGATAACCGCTGAAAGCATATAAGCGGGAAGCCTATTCCAAGATTAATCCTTTTAGATTGGTCGGAGACCACGACCTTGATAGGCCCTAGATGTAAGCTCCGTAAGGAGTTTAGTCGAGGGGTACTAATAATCATATTTTTTACTTCAATTTCCTTTTTAAGAATCTTTATTGCTTTCAATAATAAAATCTTGAAAAATGGCGGTTATGCCGAAGGTGTCCCACCCGATCCCATCTCGAACTCGGAAGTGAAATCCTTCAGGGCCGATGATAGTGCTTTGCGCGAAAGTAGGTCGCCGCCAATTTTCAGGGTTTTATTTTTGGAAAAAATTTGTTAGAATAACTCAATATGTTGTTAAACAAAAAAAATAGCAAGATTTTGTTTTTAGTTTTAGTAATTTTTTTTCTTTTTGTTTTTATTTTTTTACAAAGACCGGTTAGGTCATTTTTTTATTCCGTGAGTCAGCCAATTCAGCAATGGTTTTGGTCCAAGGGTTTGGAAAATTCAAGTTTTTGGTCTGGACTCTTCAATGCCAAAGATTTAAAAACTGAAAATAATAATTTGAAAAAAGAAAATCAGCTTTTTCTAAGTAAAATCGTTGAATTTGAGCAATTAAAAGAAGAAAATAGGAAATTAAGAAAAGTATTAGATTTAGGTCTAACAGAAGAACTAAAACTTTTAGAAACTAATATTTTGTCAAGAGATACTGCCAAAGATTTTATTGTCATTAACAGAGGAATTGAAGATGGATTGAAAGAAAAAATGGTGGTTATAAATTACGAGAAAGTATTAGTCGGTCAAATAGATGAAGTTTATAAAAATTCTTCAAAAGTTCGTCTTTTGACTGACAATAAAATGAAATTCAGTGTCAAAATTATAGATACTGATATTCAGGCCTTAGCTAACGGACAAGGCAATCAGAAGATGCTTTTGGAATTAATTCCAAAAGACGAAGAGATTTTAAGCGGAGCATTAGTCGTAACAAGTGGATTAGAGAGAAAGTTCCCTTTGGGATTTTTAGTTGGGAAAATAGAGAGGGTTGAGAAAACCGACTTGACTCCTTTTCAAAAAGTTGAGATTAGTCCTTTGTTTAACTTACAGGGAAGCAATTTATTATTTGTTATTATCAATTAGTTCTAATGATAAAAATTTTTTCTTCAATAATATTTTTCTATTTTTTAGCTCTTTATCAAACAAGTTTTTTAATTCATTATGAAGTCAATGGAGGATTTTTGAATCTTATTTTGATTTCCATAATTTTGATTAATTTTTTTGAGAAGAAAGAAGAAAAATCAGGTATTTTTATTGGAGCAATTGGCGGTTTTTATTTGGATATTTTCTCTCCATATATTCCTGGATTTTTCACTTTATTGGGAATAGCTATAAGTTTTTTAATCAAACTGCTTAAACCATTTTTTGAAACTAAAAAATCCATCAGTTTTTTTATTATTTTTTTTACTACTTTATTGTTTTATGAAATTGTTTTAGCCATTACAACGATAGGTCATAATTTCTTTTTTAATATATTTAGTTTCTTATATAATCTTTTAATGGGCGCTGTCATTTATTTTTCAATAAAATTTTTATATGTTTTTTTTCAGCAGAAAATTAGAAAATAAGAGAATCAAAAGACCAGGAAACGAAATTGAACCTGAAGAGATTTTTTGGGACGCCTTTACAGAAAAAAAGGGGGGGAAAATTTTTGAGAAAAAACTCGAGGTTCCATTAAAATCACACACGATTAAAGGATTGTGGTTTGTTTTTTTTCTTTTATCACTTTGCGTTTTAGCCAAAACATTTCAATTTCAGTTTTTGGACTACGAAAAATTTTCAGTATTAGCGGATAATAATAAATTTATCATCAATGACTTGCAAACAGAGAGAGGCGTAATATATGATAGAAATTTAAAACAGCTGGTAGCCAACAAACCGAGTTTTAGCTTGATCCTTAAAAAGAGTAATCTTCCAGAAGATTCGGGGACAAGAGAAAAGATTTTTGAAAAGATTGCATGGATATTAGGTTTGGATAAAGACGAAATAGAACAAAAAATTAACGCACAAACAACAAATGAGTTCGTGATGATTCAAGATATTGATTATAAGAAATTAATTTTGTTTGAAACTAACATTGAAGACCTTCCGGGCTTCTCTATTAAGAATATTGAAATCAGAGAATATAAAGATGGGCCGTCTCTTGCTCATATTATAGGTTATCACAGAAAAAGTGGAGAAAATATCGGGTTGGAAGATTTTTACAACGATTTTCTAAACTCTAAATCAGGAGAGATTAAATATGAGACAGATGTTTATGGAAATATTATTTCTGAAGAGATAATATCTTTGCCAAAATCCGGTGATAGTTTAGTTCTTTGGTTAGACAATGGTTTACAGAAAAAACTTTACGAAACGCTTGCACAGGAGATTAAAAAAGCAGGAGTAAAAAGAGCGTCAGCAATAGCGATAGATCCAAAGACCGGTGGTGTCTTGGCTTTAGTTAGTTTTCCAACTTTTGATAATAATCTTTTTAGTCAAGGCATTGAACAAAAAGAGTGGGAAAGATTACTACAAGACGAGAATATGCCATTTTTGAATAGGGTAATTGGAGGTAGATATCCTATGGGTTCAACAATTAAACCATTAATTGCCGTAGCAGCGTTACAGGAAAATATAATTTCAGAAAAGACTACTGTCAATTGTAAAGGAGAAATTATTATTGAAAATCCGTGGTTTCCCGATAAGCCATTCACTTTTAAGGATTGGAGTACTCATGGAATAACAAATGTTAAGAAAGCGATTGCTGAATCCTGTAATGTTTTTTTCTATACTATAGGAGGAGGATACAAAAATTTTAAAGGATTAGGCATAGAGAATATTAAAAAATATTTAGAAATTTTTGGTTGGAATGAAAAATTAGGGATAGATTTGCCGGGAGAGGTAAAGGGATTTATTCCAGACAAAGAATGGAAAAGATCAAGATTTTCATCGCCGGAAAATATTTGGATGCCGGGAGACACTTATCATCTTTCCATTGGTCAGGGTTTTATAAACGTAACACCATTAGAAATAGTATCGTCTTTTGTTGCGATTGTTAATGGCGGGAAGCTGTTTAAGCCACAAATAGTTCATCAAATTATAGATAAAGACAGAAATGTTATTAGAGAATTTGAGCCAGAAATAATCCGCGAAAATTTTATTGACGAGAAAAATTTGGAAATAGTCAGAGAAGGAATGAAGGGCACGGTTGAATATGGTTCAGCTACTATTTTGAACAATTTGCCAGTAACAGCTGGCGCAAAAACGGGAACTGCCGAAATAGGGAAAAAAGATTATTATCATAGTTGGATGACTGTTTTTGCACCCTATGAAGATCCAGAAATTGTTTTGACTCTTATAGTTGAAGATGCTTTTGGTATGCATGTAGCTGTGGCCCCCACTGCCCGCGATGTCTTAGATTGGTATTTTGGAGACCAGTTGACGAAATCGTCAGATATTGAGGTCCTTCCATAAAGACAATATGATAAACAACACAACTGTTAGGTTGCTCTTTTTTGGAAAATCCTTTAATATTAAAGATTATGCCACAACTTGAGGAAATTAGAAAAAATAGAATAAAAAAGCTTGAAATGATGCAAAGAGCAGGAATTTCTGTTTATCCCTTACATACAAAAAGGACGCATTTAATAATGGATGCGTTAAAATCTTTTTCAACAATACAAAGATCCAAGAAAGAAATAATTTTAACTGGCAGAATTCGTTCTTTGCGTGGTCATGGCGGAGCAACATTTATCGATATTGAGGATGGGACAGGAAAAATTCAACTATTTTTTAAAAAAGACCATCTTGGACCAAAAAAATATCAGCAATTTTTGAAATATTTTGACATTGGGGATTTT
The DNA here is from genome assembly GCA_964563465.1 of uncultured Candidatus Saccharibacteria bacterium. Classification (GTDB taxonomy): domain Bacteria; phylum Patescibacteriota; class Minisyncoccia; order Minisyncoccales; family PEYH01; genus JAYENY01. Next base: position 6,454 of record CAZLVZ010000003.1, read on the forward strand.
GTTGAAGTAAGGGGAATTTTATTTAAAACTAAAAAGAAGGAAAAAACTCTTTTAGTAAGTGGTTTTAATATTTTGGCAAAATCTATTTTACCATTACCTGAAAAATGGCACGGCTTAAAGGATGTTGAGGAAAGGTTTAGGAAAAGATATTTAGATTTGATTTTTAGCAAAGAAGTTAAGGAAAAATTTATTTTGCGTAATAAAATAATTCAAGAATTGAGAAATTTTTTAATCAATCAAGGATTTTTGGAAGTAGAAACACCAGTTTTACAATCAATCTATGGTGGAGCAAAGGCGAAGCCATTCAAAACTCATCTAAACGCTTTAGATATGAACCTTTTTTTGAGAATTGCACCGGAACTTTATTTAAAAGAACTTTTAGTTGGCGGATTTGAAAAGGTTTTTGAAATTGGAAGGATATTTAGGAACGAGGGAATGGATAGATTTCATAATCCAGAGTTTACAAGTCTAGAGTTTTACTGGGCTTATGCGGACTATAAGGAACTGATGAAATTATGTGAGAAAATGTTTGCTTATATTCTGAAGCAAGTATTCGGCACATTAAAGATAAAATATCAAGACAAGACAATAGACTTTAAAACGCCATGGAAAAGAGTTGATTTTTATCAGTTAATCAAAAAAGAGACGAAAATTAATTTAGAAGAAATTCATCCAGATGCACTCAAGAAAAAAGCAGAAGCAATGGGAATTAAAATTGAGAAAGGGCAAGGTCTGGCCGAAATAGCAGATGAAATTTATAAAAAGATTATTAGACCAAAAATATGGGAACCGACCTTTATTATTCATCACCCATACGGCGCCTTTCCATTAGCAAAATCCCTGCCAAAAGATAATCAAAAGTTAGCCAATTTTCAGTTAGTAGCTGGTAATTGGGAACTTGTGAATGCTTTTTCGGAACTTAATAACCCTCTCAAACAAAGAGAAATATTTAAAGAACAAGAAAAGATGTATAAACAGGGATACGAGGAAGCCCAAAAAACTGACGAAGGTTTTCTTGAGGCATTAGAATATGGAATGCCACCAGCTGCGGGATTTGGCATGGGCATAGATCGGCTTGTAGCCCTTTTAACCAATTCCCATTCTTTGCGAGAAATAATTTTATTCCCCACAATGCGACCTAAAAAAAATGATTGATATAAAAATATGTTTAGATATAAAAAAAGAATTTCTGTTAACGAATTAAATAAGGAATTTGGCGCGATTTCTAAAGAGATTGAAAAGCTCAAGACGTCGCCTGGATTTATTCAGTTCATTTTGTATTCTATATCTGAACTTTTTGCTAATATTAATGAGCATTCTCAAGCAAAAACTGCTTGGGTAACGATAACTATAAATAAGAAAGATAGTTTAATAGAAATTTTTGACAACGGCGTTGGATTACGGAAATCATATTTCCTTAAAGAAATCTACCCCAAAAATGATTTCTCGGCAATTGAATTTGCTTTAGGTGGATTATCTACTAAAGATAGTCAAGAAAGGGGATTCGGTCTTTTTACAATAAGAAAAGCAATTAGCTCTCTATCCGGGGAAATGATTATTGAAAGCGGAAAGGGACTGGCTAATGTTAAGAAAAAAGAAATAAAATTTTCATTGAAGCCGAATAAAAAAGGAGTAAAAGTATTACTCAAAGCTCAAATTAAAAGTATCGATTTTTATAAATATGTCGAATAATACTATGAACAATTTAATCAAAATAAAAGATCAATATTTAATTTTTCGTGATCAAGCTAAAGTTTTTGAAAAGGTAATTTCAAAAAAACTCAAAGAAAAAAATAATTCCGAAGTTTGTTTAGATTTTTCTCAAGTTCATTTTATCTCCCGTAGCTTTGCGGATGAATTATTAGAAATTATTAATTATTTTCAAAAAGAAAAGAGCAGAGATATCAAAGTTATAAACCAAAATTCTTTGGTTAGTCAATTATTTAGCATAGTTAAGAAACAAAAAGGAAAGATAAAAAAAGAACTTTCTTTACAAATATGATTGATATAAAACTATTACGAGAAAATATAGAAGTTATTAAAAATACTCTTCAAAAAAGGGGAGTGGTAATTGATGTTGATAATCTTTTATCTTTGGATAAAGAAAAACGAGAGATAATTCAAGAGGTAGAAAATTTAAGAGCCCAAAGAAATGAAATTTCATCTCGAAAAGGAAAGTTAGATGATTTAGAGAAAGCCAAACAAATAAAGAAAGCATTGAAAAGCAAAGAAAAAGAGTTTGAAAATATTAAAAAAGAATTTGATTCTCTTTTTATTTTAATTCCGAATGTTCCTTTAGAAGATGTCCCAACTGGCAAAAGTGAAGAAGACAATAAAGTAATAAGAACTTGGGGAAAAATTCCAAAATTTAATTTTAAAATTAAGGATCATTTGGAGCTCGGCGAAGAACTTGATTTAATAGACATTAAAAATGCAGTTAAAATTTCTGGCTCAAGATTTGGAATATTGAAAAACCAAGCCGTGCTTTTAGAATTTGCTTTGGTTAAGTTGGTATTTGATACCTTATTAAAAGAAGGTTTTACCTTACTTGTTCCGCCGACTTTGCTTAAGACAGAAATGATGACTGGAATGGGCTATCTCGACACAAAAGAAGATAGAGAGGAGAGGTACTTTTTAGAAAAAAATGGCTTATATCTTGCTGGAACAGCAGAACAGATGATCGGACCGATTCATCAGGGAGAAACATTTGATTCAAAAGATTTACCAAAAAGATATGTAGCTTTTTCTTCTTGTTTCAGGGAAGAAGCTGGCTCTTACGGAAAGGATACAAGAGGAATTTTTAGGGTTCATCAATTTGATAAAATAGAAATGTTTAGCTTTACAAAACCAGAAGATTCTCCGAAAGAACATCTTTATCTTTTGGGTTTACAAGAAAAATTAATGCGATTATTAAAGATTCCTTATAGAGTAGTGCATCTATGTACAGCAGATATGTGTCGCGCATCGGCTTCTACTTATGATATTGAGTCGTGGATACCATCACAAGATAGGTTTAGAGAAACTCAATCAACCTCTAATTGTACTGATTTTCAGGCGAGGAGATTGAAAATTAAGTATAGAGAAGGGGATAAAACCAATTTTATTCACATGCTGAACGGAACAGCTTTTGCAATTGGCAGGACGATTATTGCTATTTTAGAAAATTATCAACAAAAAGATGGAAGTATTTTAGTACCCAAGGTATTAAAAAAATATTTGGGCTTAAAGTATATTAAATAAAATGGAAGAAAAGTTTTTGCAAGTTAATGATTTAAAAATATTCACAAGGATTGCTGGACAGGGGAATCCTTTTTTGATTTTACACGGTTGGGGTCGGGGACTTGTTTCTTGGGTTGATATACAGGACGAATTATCAAAATACTTTAAGGTGATTACCGTTGATTTGCCTGGCTTTGGTAAGAGTGATATGCCTCCCAAGGCATGGAATATGGATAACTATGTTCAGTTTATTTTAGAGTTTATAAAAAAAATTGAAATTAATAATTTTTATCTTTTAGGTCATTCTTTTGGTGGCAGTTTAGCTATCAAGCTATCAGTTCAATCGCCTGATAATATCAAAAAATTAATTTTAGTTGATTCAGCTGGTCGAAGACCTAAGAAAAGTTTTTCAAAAAAGATTTTAACTTCAATTATTCCAATTTTTAAAATATTTTCCTTTTTGCCGGGTTCTAAAACTTTACGAAAAGGTTTTTATAAACTTATTTTAAAAAGCACGGATTATATTAATGCGTCTGGAATAATGAAAGAAGTTTTTAAAAATGTTGTTGCTGAAGACCTTTCAAACACTTGGACTAAAATAGAAGCGCCAACTTTAATTCTTTGGGGAGAAAAAGATAAACTTACTCCAGTGCAAGACGCATATTTAATGAAAAAAGAAATAAAAAATTCTGAATTAAAAATTTTGAATTGTGGACATCGTCCTCACCACGAAAAACCCGATTTATTAGTGAAAGCAATTTTAGATTTTAAAGATTAAGATGCAAATTAATTTTTTAGAAGAAAGGAATAAAAAAGAATGGAATCAATTTCTTTTTCAAAATGAAGGGAGTTTTCTCCAATCGTTTGAATGGGGAGAGTTCCAAAAAAGTTTAGCAAAAAAAGTTTGGAGAATTATTGTCAAAGAAAATGGCAAGATTTTAGCTGAAGCACAGATTGTAAGAGAAACATTCCCTTTGAAATTTAAAAATAATTTCTATATCCCTTTTGGACCCTGTTTATCCAAAATTCTCTCTTCGGAACAAGAGAAAAAAGTTATTAGTGCTATTTTTATTGAAGTCCAGAGATTAGCCAAAACAGAAAATGTTGTTTTTCTAAAAATTGAAGAGTTTTCTAAGTTTTTAATTCCAAAAATTTTTCCGTCAAAAATTTCTCAAAAAAGAATTCAGCCACAAAGAACATTAATTTTAGGACTAGATAGAACCGAGCAAGAAATATTTAAGAATTTTAGTCAAAAAGTAAGATATAATATTAGATTAGCAGAAAAGAAAGGAGTAAAAATTAAATTTGATAAAGGATATGATTCAATATTTTATTCTTTAATAAAAAAGACAAGCCAAAGGGATGATTTTCAATCTTTTGGAGAAGAACACTATAAGAAATTGTTTGTTTGTGACAGTAATGATTTTAAGGTTCAGCTATGTTCTGCGATTTATGAAAATAAAATTATTGCTTGCTATATTTTAATTATTTTTGGAGAAACAGCAACTTGTTTGCACGGAGCTTCAGATTGGGATTATAGAATGTTGAAAGCTCCAAATTTAGCGCAATGGGCTAGAATCAAAATGGCAAAAGAAATGGGTGCTAAAAGAATTGATTTTTGGGGCATTGATAAGAAAAAATGGCCAGGAATTACAGCTTTTAAAAAAGGTTTCGGAGGCGAGGAATTAGAATATCCATTATCAAAGGATGTAATTTTTCAAAAATTTTGGTATCAAATTTATTATATTTTAAGAAAATTTAAATAATTTTATGTGCTGTCAAAATTTTTTATTATTTTTATCGTTTATGTTATTGCCTTTTTGGATTCTTCATATTACAAGAAGAGTTTTCTTTTTTCTTTATTTTTGGCAATTAAAAGAATACAGATTAGATAGGTTTATTGAAGAAGTTAAAAGAAAGAAAAATATTATTTTTTCAAAATTTTTCTTTTTAGCGTTATTTCTTTTATCTATTTCATTTATATCTTTTCAAGATAAAAAATTTTTAGAAATTTTAACCTTTTTTCTTTATTTATTTTTTGGGCTATACTCTGTTTTGCTTTTTTTGAAAAAACAATGGATTTTTCCCAGATTTACTAAAAAAATAATTCTCCTTTTTTCTTTTATTGTTATAATTCAAATATTTTTAACTTGGCAGTTTTTCAGTAATTTTTTCTTTTTTGTTTTGATTTTAGAAATCTTGTTTTCAATTTTTATCTTTTTATGTTTAAAAATAATTGAAATTCCTGTTTTTTTTACAAAAATAGTTATTAAAAGTAGAGCAAAGAAAAAAATAGAAAAATTTTCTGAATTAACTACAGTTGGTATTACTGGCTCTTACGGAAAAACTTCAACTAAAGAAATTTTGTATTCTTTATTATCAGACGATAACAATGTTTTAAAAACAAGTGTTCATACGAATACAGAAATGGGTGTCGCAAAAACTATAATTAATTTTTTGGAAAGGAAATATAAATTTTTTCTTTGCGAAATTGCCGCCTATAAAAGAGGCGAGGTTAAGGAAATCAGTGATATGGTTAGGCCAAAAATAGGGGTTTTAACGGGTATAAACGAACAGCACTTGGCTCTTTTTGGCTCGCAGGAAAATATTATTAAGGGGAAATACGAACTTATTGAAGCTTTACCCAAAGACGGTGTAGCTATTTTTAATGGTGACAATAAATACTGCTTAGAGCTTTATAAAAAGACAGATAAGTCAAAAAAGATTTATAGTCTAAGAAGTAATATTGAGGGAATTGTTCCGGATATTTGGGCAGAGAACATGCTAATAGAAAGAGAATTTAGCTCTTTTAAAGTCGTTTTAAAAAATGGAGAGAGTGCAATTTTTAAAATTAAGTTATTTGGCAAACACAGTATTTTGAATGTTTTAGGAGCAATTTGCGTTGCGGTAGAGTTAGGAATGTCTTTACAGAAAATTGCTGATATTTGTTCTAATATGAAATTAGAATTTAAGGGTATGATTTTAAGGCAAGGCATTAATGGTTTGAATATTATTGATTCTAGTTATTCTGCTAATCCTGATGGTGTTTTTGCCGATTTAGATTACTTAAATTTATGGGAAGGTAAGAAAGCAATTATAATACCTGGTTTAATAGAATTAGGCAAAGCGTCAAAAGAAGTTCATCAAAGAATTGAGAAAAAGATAGAAGAGGTTTGTGCTGTAGCAATCACCACAACAAAAGGAGTATTTGAAAAAATTGATTTTGTTTCAGACCAAAAAAAGATTATTGAGAAACTAAAAGGAGTTGATGTCGTTTTGATTGAAGGAAGGATTCCAAAAAGAGTAAAAGAATCATTAATTAATTATCATTAATCATTATTATGTTTAGCAGATCGCTTTTTATTTCATTGTCTCCAAATGTAGAAAAAGACGATATTTGGTTGGCTTTAAAATTGATTTTTCAGCCATGGAAATGGAAAAGGGGGACAGCGATAGAATCGTTGGAGGAAAAATTTAGAGATTATTTGGGCGCTAAACAATCTTTAGCTTTTAATAGTGGCCGTTCTGCCCTTTTAGCGATTATAGACACCTTAGAATTGCAAAAAGGAGACGAGGTCTTATTGCAGGCGTTTACTTGTAGCGCAGCGGTAAACCCAATTATTTGGTCTGGATTAAAGCCTATCTTTATTGATATTAAAAAAGAAACTCTTAATATTAATCCACAAAATTTAGAAAAAAGAATAACAGCTAAAAGCAGGGTAGTTATTGTTCAACACACCTTTGGGTTACCGGCTGAAATGGATAAAATTGTAGAAATTTGTCAAAAAAATAATTTAATTTTAATTGAAGATTGCGCCCATTCTTTAGGAGCGACTTACAATGGCAAAAAAGTTGGCTCATTTGGAAAGGCGTCATTTTTTAGCTTAGGAAGGGACAAAATTATTTCTTCTGTTTATGGAGGAGTAGCAATTACAAACGATGATTTATTAGGCAAAAAAATTAAAAAATTTCAAAATGAATGTAAAAAATCTTCATCTTGCTGGATATTACAACAGCTTTGGCATCCAATTTTAACCAAGCTAATATCAATGCCTCTCTATAGTTTTTTTGGTCTTGGGAAATATGCTTTAGTTGCTTTTCAGAAATTAGGATTTATTTCTAAAGCAATTTGTAAAAAAGAAAAACAAGGAGAACGGCCGTTATATCTACCCCAGAGAATGCCAAATGCCTTGGCTTTGCTGGGCTTAAAACAATTTAAAAAACTTGAGAGATTTAATCAACATCGTGTGAAAATTGCAGAAATTTATAACAATGGAGTGGCTTTTCCTGATACTGACAAGAGTAAGGCCGTTTATATGAGATATCCTGTTTTAATTGATAAATATGAGACAGACGAAATTATAAAATTTTTTAGAAAGAAAAACATTTTTTTAGATGATGGCTGGAGAAAATCAGCTGTTGTGCCTAAGAATACTAATCAGGCGAAAATGGGATATCAAGTAGGGTCTTGTCCTATTGCCGAAGAAATAGCTAATAAAATTGTGAATCTTCCTACGCATATAAATATTTCAACAAAAAAAGCAAAAGAGATAAACAAGCATTTAGAGCAATTTATTAAAAAAAGCGGGTCTCTGTGAAGAGACCCTTGTTTGTGAATGCCGTTAAAGGCAAAAAGAGAATCCGAACTCAAACTGCAGTAATTGCTTATCTATCACAAATTGCTCACTGCAAGTTGTGATAATCTTGTGGTCATAGGGGAACTGTAGTTCAATCCAGAGCTCGGCATAATCGTCATAAATCGGAACATCTATACCGACGAAGGGAGAGAATTCTTGAAGGTATGCATATCCGCAACCTTGCTTGAGGTAGGATTCTACATATTGGATTCCCACGGAAAATGGAAATATCACATTTTCACAGATAGGCACTAATCCGAATGGTACCTTTACTTTACAAATAGCATACCATTCATTGCTTTGGGGATTCAGCATCCATTTTCCCTTTAAGATGTCAAAGGTCAGTATTCCGATTTTAGCATAAGCGCCGATCATATCTCGCGTTTCCGTGTTTGCCAAAGATACTCCAGCTCCAAGGTTGACGTATCCTTTAGTCAAGAAGCCAACATCCAGTCCGACAAAAGACGGTGAGGGCATTCCCATCTGGACATCTACTTCAAGGCCATGGAAACATGGGGTTTCAATCCGGGGATTAGGACAGACCGGATAGCTCCGCGCTATTGTTGAGCTTGTTATGCCAACAAGCAACATAGCGACCATTACCAACACCACGGTTGTTTTTCTCATTTTGCGCCTCCTATGCGCTTGTAAAGGTTGTGTTTATCATACCCTATTAAAATTCCATGTCAACACTTGACATATTCTAAACTATTCATTAAGGTTAAATTAGCATATTGCGGTAATTGATACCGTGATAAATTTTCAATCTAAGGAGGAAGCGACATGAAGAAGACAATTTTGGTGGCAATAGTATTAGCTATTGCTTTGGTCTCTGGCGGTTTGGCTGTTTCGGCAAATCAAGTGCGGATTGGCAATAGAGTACTTCAAGGCAATGCTTTACTTGTTGGCCTTACGGCGACCGAAGATCATCTTCGCGGAAGTGTAGTATTACCTTGCTCGGGCTATCTCTATGTTTTCTATCAGGGGGATCCCAGAACAGAGCAATACATGATTTTTCCAAACCCACAGAATAGGTGGAATTACATGCGGGCTGGGATGAATATTCTTCCCCTGTCAATGCTATATCCGACAGGAAACCTTCAGAAACTTACGGTGATTTTCTCGCCATTTCAGTTGTGGAAGATTAACTTTTGTCAAAGTCAATCTCCGTATTTGTCGGCATCTGTACTTGGCATAAGATGTAATGTCTGTTGTAACTCTATCTGGGTGGGAGAGAGATCCGTGTTAGCAGTTCCGATTACGACTCTTCCTCAATGTAGAACAACGGCCGTTAATCCACCGGTTTGCGTTCAGGCAACATCGTGTTGTCCGTCAATTTGTCAGCCATCGTGTTGCGTTGCCGCTTGGTGGTGGTTGATGGTGGGTATCATCATCGCCCATTAATAATTGTTCGTTTTTTGAACATTACTGGGGTTGGCTGAATAGTCAACCCTTTATTTTGCTTGACAAATGTAAAAGTTGTGATATTATAAAGAGGAATTTCGGTTCATTCACAAAAAAAATATAAGACACAGGAGGTGTCTGATGAAGAAGGGAAGATTGTTGCTTGGCGTGTTGTTGTTGGTGGCAGTATTGGCGCTTGGTGGTTGTTTGCTTTTTAACCACGAGCCGGTTGCATCGTTCAACTGGAGCCCGAGTTCGCCATATGCGGCAACGAATGTCGCTTTTGACGCTTCGTCAAGCTACGACGAGGATGGAAGTATTAGTGCCTATAGCTGGGATTTCGGAGACGGGGAAACAGCGAGTGGTGTGAGTCCAACTCACGCTTTCGGAGACGATGGAATTTACTCGGTGACATTAATGGTTACCGACGATGACGGAGTTGTATCTTGTTTGACAAAAAAGATCACAGTTCTCAACCCGTCGCCGAAAATTGGTGCGTTAATGCTCAAGGATGTTGATACCTGCTCTCGTTGTCACAACTATGTTTGTGACAGAATTAGAGCGACCTTGAGTAATGTCGTTGACCCGGCGAGTGTTAGTATTTCTCCAAAGAGCGTGGTAATGACCACGATTGATTGGGGAGATGGGACAACGAGTTCCGGAGTTTCGGCAATACACAGGTATTCGTTACCTGGTCTTTACACAGTTACTGGTAAAGTAATCGATGATGATGGCGCAGTCACTACAAAAGCTGCGACTATTAGAATCGAAGGTTTGGTCGCGCCGGTTGTGCGATTAACTCCAACGCCCTCCACGGTTGAATTAGGAACTACTTTAACATTTAGGGTAGATGCCTATGATCCGGATGGGTGTAATAATTGTTGTAATCAGTGTCAGCCATCACCTTGTCCTCCACCGTGCCATAGTTGCACAACGACTGAAAGTATGGCGTTCAACGAGAGCGAGTTTAAGCAACTTTCTCAACTCTCCGCGGAAAACGAACCACAGGGAATATCTATTGATCCTACCTGCGGATGTCGTTCAGGGAACGGTATCGTAAGATACCATGCCAATGTGGAAGATCCGAACGGGAATGTAACCGTGTTTGAAGGACAGAAAAGTTTTTCTGTTGAGTTTAATCAGACAGGAATTTGGATAATCCGTGGGATTGTCTGGGACGATGATTGTAATTGTTCTCGGTCAGCGAGTTTCAGTCACAAAATCAAAGTTGTATTTCCGGAATGTCCGGATCCTTGCTAAGAGTAATTCGGGGTAAGCCACACCAGCTTACCCCTCTTTTTTTGACAATTCAGATTAAAGGTGGTAGAAATAATATTCAAATTCAAAATGAGGGAGGTAGAAATGAATAGTTCTTTGGACAAGATAGAAGTTAGAAAGCTTTTTTCTGAAGAAGAAATCAAGGCAACAGTAAAGAGAATCGCTGAACAGATAGCGATTAAATATTTGCCTATTCTTGAGAAAGAGGGCGATAAATTCCGATTGCTTTTTGTCGGCGTTCTAAAAGGAGGAGAACCGTTCGCAAGCGATTTGGCTCGCGAGGTAAGCCGTATTTTCCCAGCGGTTTATATTCTAAAGGACTATATCTCGGTTGCTAGTCGCAACAAAGATAACAAATCAGGAGAAGTTCGCCTTTTATTAGATACTAGACAATCAATCAAAGGGATTTATGTGATAATAGTGGAAGATATTGTGGACACAGGAGCAACAATGGCTTATTTGTGGCCACAATTTCTTTCACACAAACCTGCTGGACTGGAGTTATGCTCTTTAATCAACAAGATACCCGAGAGAGAAAAAGAAATAGAAATTCATTATGTGGGTTTTGAATTACCTAAACCTCTCTATGTGGTCGGATACGGTCTTGATTCTAAAGAGCGATTTAGGGGACTTCCTTTCATTGGATATATTCCAGATGAACAGGACTGATGATAGGGGGCGGTCGTATAACGACTTGCCCCTCTTGTTTTATAATCTAAGCATATTAAAATTAAGTTAATGTTTATTAAAGTTAAAGTATTTCCTAAATCAAAAAAGACGAGTGTTATTCAAAAATCCAATAATTCTTTTGAGATTAGGATTAAATCTAAGCCAGAAAGAGGCGAGGCCAATAAAGAGGTTATGCGCGCCTTGGCTGTTTTTTTTAATATTCGTCTTAATCAAATTAGATTGATTAAAGGAAAAAAACAAAGGAATAAAATTTTTGAGCTTCCGTCAATTCCTAATCAGATTGAAAGAGCGGTAGATGTTTTAAAAAGGGGAGGCATAATTGCTTACCCCACAGATACAGTTTACGGAGTTGGCTGTAATATTTTTGATGAGAAGGCGATAAAGCGAATTTTTAGATTAAAGAAGAGGAATTTTGATAAACCTTTATCAGTGGCAGTTTGTGACTTTAAGATGCTTGAGCAATTAGTTGTTATAACAGAGAAAGATAAAAAAATTATTAAAAGATTGTTGCCAGGTCCAACAACAGTTATTTTGCCCAAGAAACCAATTGTTTCCGATTTAATTACCAATGGAACTGATTATATTGGGATTCGGATTCCTAAAGACATAATAGCGCTTGAGATAATAAAAAAATCAGGTTTTCCAATTATTTCTACTTCTGCCAATATTTCTGGGCAAGAGCCAGTGAACAGTGCGGAAAAAGTTGATTTAAAAGTAGATTTTGTGGTAAAAGGAAAATGTAAATATAAGAAGCCCTCAACTATTATTGATTTTAAAAATAAAAAAATAATTAGACAAGGAGCAGGGAAAATTAACATTTGGAAATAAACATATGATTAAACAAATTTTTAATATTGTTGCGATTATTTTGTTGGCTATTATAATTGGCGTTTTGGTTTATTTTTTCTATCCAGAATCTCAAGGGCCGGGAGAGACAATGCTTGTCAAGGTCTTTTTTAGCAATACTTATGAAGACCCGAATGCGCTCCATTGCGATAAAGTATATTTTTCCCAAAGAGAAATTCCTAAGAGTCAATCTATAGCACAGGATTCTATTAAAGAGCTATTAAAGGGTGTAAATCAAACAGAAAAAGAAGCGGGATTTTTTACTAATATTAATGAAGGCGTTAAAATTCAAGGTTTTAGCATTGAGAATAGGGTAGCTAAAATTGACTTTAACGATAAATTGAACGAAGAAGTAGCTGGTTCTTGCAGAGTTCAAGCCATAAGGGCGCAAATTACGGAAACACTAAAGCAGTTTCCAGAGATTGATGATGTTGTTATTTCAATAAATGATAACGAAGAGGATATCTTGCAACCATAATTAAAAAAATATTTGAGAATTATTTTTTGGAATGTATATAAAATAGGGTTCGCTATAAGCGAGCCCTATTGATTTTGCGACGAATCGCTACTCAACTTCTGTCAACGAAGGATATTTAAGAAAATCATCTGGTAGTAGAAAATCAGGAGTTTTCTGAGATTCCAATTCAATGCCTACGCTTTCAAATGTTCGAAATACAAATTCAGTGCAAATTACCGTTTGCCAACCGTCTGAACTGTTTAGATTGGTAAAAATGCGATTTTCTTGATTGATTCCGAAGAGAAAAGCGGCTAAGCTAAGTATTGGTTTTGCGATTGCTTTAAGAAGGGGATTTTCAATAGTGAAATACTTCAAGAAAGTTAATCCCATTTCTATTAGTTCTCTTATGCTTGGATAAGGAGTTCCTATTACTGCCATAGAATTGGCCTGCATTGTTTGTTTCTGTTTTTCCGTAAGTCCTGGATAGCGAAGTATTTTGGTGATATTTGTTTCTTGCTTAATTGAGGAGAAATTAACTCCTTTTTCCCCAGCTCCAATAATCAAATTATTTCCCCAATACATGGCAACATGTGAGAATCTACAGCCAAAGGCATTTTGGAGTAACCAATCTAACCAATAGAACGGTTTTCCTGTTTTGCTTTGAAACAGTAGAACATCACCTATCTCCAAATCTCTGCCTGCGTCATTCTCTTCCGCAATCGTTGCGAAAGAAATGGCTATACTTAGCAAAAACAATGCCATCATACAGGTCTTAAGCAGATTCTTTTTCATATTCCCCCTCATCTCTGATTTTAATGTGCTGTTTGACTTTAGGTTAACATATTAGCACTATTTTTTTGAAAAAGTCAAATCGTTTTAATTTTTTGATCAATTATTTATATCTCGAAAATATTCTTAAGCTATGTTAAAGTATCTATAATGATAAAAGAAATAAAAAATAAAAACGAATGGGAATCTTTTTTAATAAATTGCAAAAACAAAACTTTTTTGCAATCTTGGAATTGGGGTAAATTTAATGAAGAATTAGGAAAAAAGATTTGGCGTTTAGGAATTTATGAAAATGATGAACTTTTAGCGATTTGTCTTGTAGTTAAAATAAAGGCCAGAAGGGGAATCTATTTGCTTATAGAACATGGACCAGTTTTGAGATACAAAGAACAAGATAAAAATTATGAGATAATGAAAGATTTGTTGGAATACTTGAAGATACTTGCTAAAAAAGAAACAGCCAATTTTATAAGAATTTGTGCAATCTTAGAAAGCAATAAAGAGAACATTCAATTATTTAAAGATTTAGGTTTTCGGCAAGCGCCGATACACGAACATCCGGAAGTTAGCTGGGTGTTAGATATTGATAAATCAGAAGATGAACTTTTAATGAATATGCGAAAGACGACTCGTTATTTAATTCGGCAAGGGCTTAAAAATTCTGATATTCAAATTATAAAAAGCAAAGACATAAAAGATATTGATGTTTTTAATAAACTTTATTTAAAAACGGGTAAGAGGGGAGGATTCGTTCCTTTCTCTTTTAATTTTTTAAAAAATGAATTTAAGATTTTTTCAGAAGACGACGAAATTTTATTATTGCTTGGAAAATACAAAAAAGAAGTAGTGGCCGGAGCAATGATAATTTTTTGGCAGAATAGCGCTTTTTATCATCAAGGAGCTTCCTTGAGGAAATACAGCAAAATGCCCGTAAGCTATTTACTTCAATGGGAAGCAATCAAAGAAGCTCGGAATAGAGGGCTAAAACATTATAGTTTTTGGGGGATTGCTCCTAAAGACAAGCCCAATCATCCATGGAAGGGGCTTACTCTATTCAAAAAAGGATTTGGCGGAAGGCAAGAAGAATATGTTGAGGCACAAGATTTTATTATTTCTCAAAAATATTGGTTTAGTTATATAATCGAGCGGTTTAGAAAGATAAAAAGAGGATTCTAGTCTTATGAACAAGAGGGGGAAATATCAATATAGTAAAAAATATCGTCATATAAGGAAGAAAAAATCTATTTTTAAGAATCGTTATTTTTGGTTTTTTCTCACAGGTGTTTTTGTGTTCTGTGGGTTTTTTTATTTTTTTATTTTTTCTCCAGTTTTTCAGATACAAACAATTTCAATTCAAAAAACAAATTTTATAAATAAACAAGAAGTAGAAAAAGGCGTGGAAAAAATAATAGAGAAAAAAGTTTTATTTTTGCCAACTAAAAGTATTTTTATTTTAAACAAAAAAGAGATTAAAAATTTTGTTCTTGAAAATTTTTTTCCAGCCCAAAAAGTCATTGTTAAAAAAGCGTTGTTGCATAAATTATTGATTGAAATTCAAGAAAAAAGGACATCGGCTATTGCCTGTTCAAAAGAACAGTGCTGTTTGATTGATGAGCTCGGATTCGCTTTTTATCGTATATCTAAAGATGATATATCCGAAGATATGCCAATGATATTTTTTGGACATCTTATAAACGAGAAAGAAAAGCTTTTAGATGAAGAGATTTTGAGTTTCGTGTCTTCCATTCACATAGGTCTTAAAAAGAGAGAAATTCTTGTCCAAGAATTTAAAGTTTCTCCTTCAAAAATAGAGGCAAAAACAGCTAATGATTTATTATTTTACTTTTCTCCTCAAAAAAATCCTGATTTGCAGATTGAGGACTTAATTTTACTTTTAAAAGACGAAATTATATCCGAGACAGATAAAATAGAATATATTGATCTCCGTTTTGACAAAATTTTCTATAAATAATTAATATTTGAGCAAAGTAAAAAAATGATGGAAGTCCAATTTCCACCATTTTTTTTGCTCGTTATTATTGATAATTTAAAATTAATCTATATGATAGACAAAGATTGAGTTGCCTATGCGGATGGGTTCATAGTTGTTTAGCCAGCTTAACGAGGTTGTGTCTTTGTCATATCCAGCGGCTGGAATGGCCCTGTTTTCTTGTAGAAGAGTCGCAGAAATAGCAATCCATCCCTTGTTTTCTTCTGGTCCTCCGTTTATCCATGTTCCTTTCAGTTTGTTACCTAAGCGATATTCGGGATTATCGCCGCCAAAATAGGCGACTTTTATTTCTTGAATATTATTTTTTTCTACAAATTGAGTCAATCGTTTTAAATCTTGACCCCAATCATAGTTAGAGTCCACCGCAACCTTGTAACCATTTTTAGAACCCCCGGATAATTCGTTGTAATAAGAAATATAGTTAGGAAAAGCTAAGATAGAACTGATTACATACCAAGCTATTAGAGCACCAAACAGACAGCCAAAAATTAATTTGGATTGTTTTTTCATTCTGTTTATTGAGCGAAAGAATCCAAGAGAGATTAGGATATACATCGCTGGAAATGTCGGGAGAATATGCCTGACTCCAATATTTAGATTTCCGGTAATAGATGTTGTCCAATAAACGACGAATAGAATAAGCAAGGAAAATTCAGCCAAATGATTTGTTATCCAAGTTTTTGACCGTTTCCCAACTTTTTTGAAGAAATTTGTTTTTTTAATCGCAAAAATCCAGAACAGAATAACTAAAAAAGTTAAAATATGAAACGACAAAGGCACTTTTAGAAGATACATTACTGGAAAATATTCTTTCCACGCATTGCCAGAAACTTTACCCAAAAAATATACCGTATTACCGCCAGCTACTCTACTTGTTGCCATCAAAACACCAAACGCATATTGTGAGATTGGTCTTATAATTGGATTTTTAGCTCCTTGAATAAAGAGATCGTTTATAAAAGAATCATCTAAAATTGTCTGCATATCTTTAAGTTGTCGTTCAGCAGGATAATTTGTAATATGAAATTGATATACAGGCCAAATGATTAAAATTAAAGCGACTAAGCCTACAACGACAGATAAACCAAGATATTTTAAGACATTTTTTATCTTTTTGTTTTCTATCCACGCATAAACAACAGTGACTATACCCAAAGAAGGAACTAAAAGCACAAGAGAGAATTTTAGGCACAGGGCTATCCCGAGCATTATTCCAGCAATAAAAATATTTTTAGCAGACGGTTTTTTCAAAAATTTCAGCCAGAAATAAGTGGCGATTAAAAATCCGAGAACAGCAGCTATGTCCGTAGTTACTAATCTTCCGTGAGCAAGGAATGAAGGAGAAAACGAGAATAGAGTCAAAGCCAAAAGTGCTGGTTTATTGCCACCTAATTTTTTAACCCAGAAGAAAATAAACCAACCAGTCAACAGGAGTAGCAGAATCATTGGAATACGGGACCAAAAAATAATTTGGTCAGCATCGTTTCCTGATTTAAAAATAAATTGATCCCCCGATTCCCATTGGCCATTAATGTCATTGGTCCAAGAAGAATGTTCGGTGGGGAAATTGAGATTTAGAAACAATAATGGAATAGCGGACAAATCCTTAGCTAACGGGGGATGTTCGGGATTCAAGCGATAGTCCTGCATACTTAAATAAGAATATCCGGACGGAATATGCGCTTTTTCATCCATCGTTAAGGACATGTTTCTAATACTTAAAAAGCTCAAGAGAAAACATATCACCAAAAGAACAATGGCAATTATGTTTGTGTTCGCGTTAGTTAACTTCATAAACTTTGACATTATTAATTATTTTTACTAAACCATTAGGAAAAGATTTTTCTAATAGGTTTGATATTGCATCATCAAAACGCATAGGAACAATAATAATTTTCTTATCTCTCATTTGAATTTGATTTATTTGTTCCGGATTTAAGTAAGTAGCTCGCAATTCTCCATATTCCATTCTTTCAATGAACATTATTGTTTGAGCGGACACGGGAGGGCCGTCTGGATATGGAACCGCCGTGCCTCCCTCATTAACAATAATATATTTTTGATTTTCATTTGGTAAAGAATTAAGGGTTTTACCAATATCCACGAATCTTTGAGTAAAAGCTCCAGTTACATTGGTATTTTTTGCCCAAGCATCAAAATATTTTTGGAATTGGGCAGTGAACAAACTAAAGAATAAAAAAGCAATAATAAAATAAAGGAAAAATTTGAGAAATTTATTTTTTGGCTTTAAGTCAAGCCATTTATAAGATTTTATTTTTTTAAAAAGCCAATATCCACCCAATGCGGCGAAAATATAAATAACGGGAATTATTCCTATTGTTCTAAGAGAATGAGGAAGCCCCTCGTATGTTAATGCACCTGGCAAAATCATTACAAAGAACCACCCAAAAAGGAAAGAATAAATAGAGAGTGATTCATAATTTTTTTCTTTATAAGAAGATAATAATTTTTTTAAAGAGAATACAAAACCAATTAAAAATAAAATGCCGATAGGCCAAAGAAGTTGGGGAAATCCGGATAAATTATGTCTCCAATTGAAATCACCCGAAACATTAAACATTACTAAATGTCTTATTAAGCTTATAAAAAATGATTTAATAGCATTGTCTTGAGCAAAAATAGAGATTGGTCCGAGGCGACCAAGAAAATCCGCTGGCTTAGAAATGAAATATAACCACAATGGCAGAGATGTTATAATTGCAGAGATAATAAAATAAAAAGCGCAAAGAAAAAACTTTTTTAATTCTTTTTCTTTTTTGAAAAGAAAGAAGTAGGGGATAATAATAAATGGAAAGATTAAAAGAGCTAAGCGGAAAGAGGAATAAGTATAAAAACCAAGACCGAAGAATATTCCAGAGACGACAATATAAAAAGTATTTTTCTTTTTTAATCCGTTAAAGAAGAAATAAAAGCAAAATACAAGAATAAAAGGAAGCAGAATTCCCCTAAAACCGATTCTTGAAAAATTAATATGCCAAAAGGAAATAGAGAGCAAAAAACTTGCGAAAAGGGCAAGGTTTTTAGAAACACCGGCTTTAAATTTTAAATTTTTAAATAATTCTTTAGTAAGTAAATAAAGGCCAAGTATAGTTAAAATTCCAATAAAAGCAGAAGTTATTCTTAAAGAGAATGGACTAACTCCAAATATTTTAAAATCTAAAGCAACAAGATTCATATATAATCCTTCTCTACCATTATTTTCAGGATAAAAAACTTTTCCGGGATTAGTAAAAGCATCATTAGCATTCATTGCTTCATCGGGATAAAGTCCGGGGGGAGTGGTGTTCAAAGAATATGTCCTTAAAAAACCACCAATCAATAATATGACTGCCAAGAGAATGATAGTTTTTTTATCTAATTTCCACATTAAATTATTATAGCAATAACATAATGATAATCATAGTGGAAAAAAATCCCCACCGAGCCGAAGCAAGGCGGGGGAGCGATAATCATTACTTAAGGAACAATGTGCTTACAGAACGATTCTCTTGTATTCGTCTTATGGTGTCCGCAAATATTCCCGTTACAGAGATTTGTTTAAGCATTGAACTTTGTTTTTGCAGTGGTACGGTGTCACTGACTACCACTCGTTTTAGTTGAGAAGATTCTATCGTCTTGACTGCGTTGCCAGAAAATATTCCATGGATAACTCCACTCCAGACATCTTCAGCTCCTTCTTTGTGAAGTAATCCAGCGGCCTCTACAAGCGTTGTGCCAGAAGAGATTATGTCATCAATAATGATGGCAGTTTTTCCATTAACCCTTCCTATCACATTAAATACCGTTACTTTTCCAGTTTCCGGATTTCTCCTTTTTTCAATAATAGCCAACGGCGTTCCAAGCGCTTCAGCAAAAGCTCTTGCCCTTGCTGTCCCCCCAGCATCCGGAGAAACAGTTACTACGCTATTCAAATTAGGAAGGAGCTGCCTAAAATAATCGCTAAAGATAGGCAAGGCCATTAGATTGTCTGTCGGAATATCAAAAAAACCAGGTATTGCTTCGCTATGGAGATCCATTGTGAGAACTCTATCGACTCCAGATTCTTCAATAAATTTAGCTGCTACTTTAGCGCTTATAGGCATTCTGTATGCACCTCGTTTTTCTTGTCTAGCGTAACCGAAATATGGGACTACAGCGGTTATGCTTTTTGCTGAAGCTCTCCTTAGAGCATCAATAATTAGACAAAGTTGTATCAAGTTGTCGTTCACGGGCGGACAAGTTGATTGAATAACATATATGTGATAGCCACGAACAGTCTCCTTAATTTGAACCTTAGTCTCTCCATCTGGAAATTTGCCTATTTCTGTTTCAATAATTCTTGTTTTTACAGATTCTTCCTGCAGAGAATCATGTATTTTTTGAGTGAAATCTTTACTCGCCGTTCCGCTCACCAACCTAATTGTTCCTGCCATTTGGAACCTCCTATTTTATAGATTAATTTGAAAGAGCTTTTTTCAATTTGAATTTAACATTAATTCTTTGATTTTGTCAATTCTTGACAAATAGGTTTATCGGTGTAAAATAAAAAGACTTGTTTAAAATATATTTTATGAAAAATAAAACGGAAAACAATAAAGACAAAAAATCAAAAGAAAAAAATAGCGGATTATCTAAGAAGTTTAAAAAAATTCAGCAAGAAAAAGACGAATATTTGGGTCTTTTACAAAGGTGTAAGGCTGATTTTTTGAATTACAAAATGGGAGAAGGAGAACGGCTTAAGCAACTCATTGATTACGAAAAAGAAGAATGGGTCTTGGAACTGTTATCTATTTTAGATTATTTTGAGAAAGCAAGAGAAGAGATTCCAAAAAAAGATAAAGATTCTTTAGTTTTAGAAGGATTTTTACAAATCCAGAGATATTTTGAGAATTTTTTAAAGAAACAAGGCATTGAAGAAATAGAAGTTAAAAAGGGTGTGAAATTTAATCCTAATTTCGAAGAAGTTATAGAGACCGTGGAGGATAACAAAAAAGAAGATGGAACAATTTTAGAAATTATTCAGAAAGGTTATAAATATGGCGACAAGATTATTCGTCCAACTCGCGTGAAGGTGTCAAAAAAATAAATAACAAATAATTAATTATTGAAAAAAATATGTCAAAAATTTTAGGTATTGACCTTGGAACAACTAATTCAGCAATGGCAGCCATTATTGACGGCGAGCCAAAGATTATAGATAACAAAGAGGGCTCAAGAGTTACTCCTTCAATAACTGCTATTACTAAAAATAAAGAAAGATTGGTTGGAGTCATAGCTAAGCGCCAACAGATTACTAATCCAGAAAATACGATTTTTTCTGTTAAACGACTAATAGGTAGAAAATTTTCTGATGCAGATGTTCAAAAAGATTTAAAGCTTTTACCTTACGAGATAAAAGAAGCAAGCGATGGGGGAGTAGAGATAAAAATGGGAGAAAAGTGGTATCGTCCCTTTGAAATATCAGCTATGATTTTACAAAAGTTGAAACAGGATGCAGAAGATAGATTGGGAGAAAAGATTGATGAAGTTATTATTACCTGTCCTGCCTATTTTGATGATTCTCAAAGAAAGGCAACTAAAGTTGCTGGAGAGATTGCTGGCTTTAAGGTAAGGAGAGTGATTAACGAACCAACGGCTGCTGCTTTGGCCTATGGATTGACCAAAAAAATAGAACAACAAATAGTAGTTTATGATTTTGGCGGAGGCACATTTGATATTTCTATATTAGATGTTAGTGAAGATACGGTAGAAGTTAAGGCTACAAATGGTAATACTCATTTAGGTGGAGATGATTTTGACCAAAAAATTATTGATTGGTTGGTAAAACAGTTTGAGAAGGACCAAGGTATTGATTTATCAAAGGATAAATTAGCGTTACAGCGATTGAAGGAAGCAGCGGAGAAAGCGAAAATAGAACTTTCTACGGCAATGGAGACAGATATTAATCTTCCCTTCATAACTTCAGGCACCTCGGGTCCGAAGCATTTGGATTACAAATTATCACGAGCGCAATTTGAAGACATGGTTAAAGAATATATCACTTCATCCATTGATTTGGTTAAAAAGACGCTTAAAGACGCCGAATTTGAGACAAAGGATATTGATGAAATTGTTTTAGTTGGGGGTCAAACACGAATGCCTAAGATTCAAGAGGAAATTAAGAATCTTTTAGGTAAAGAAGCGCGTAGAGATATTAATCCAGATGAGGTTGTGGCAGTGGGAGCATCCATACAAGCAGGCATTTTACAGGGAGAAATGAAAGATGTTCTACTTTTAGATGTTATTCCTCTTTCTCTAGGCATAGAAACTTTAGGAGGAGTAAACACTGTTCTTATTGCTAAGAACACAACCATCCCAACTTCTAAAAAACAAATTTTTTCAACTGCAGCCGACGGTCAGCCTTCTGTAGAAATTAGAGTTTTACAAGGTGAAAGACCAATGGCAAACGATAGCAAACAATTAGGTAGGTTTATCTTAGACGGTATTCCTTCTGCTCCTCGTGGCATTCCACAGATTGAAGTTGTTTTTGAGATTGATGCTAATGGAATTTTACAAGTTTCAGCCAAAGATAAGGGCACTGGAAAAGAACAGTCAATTAAGATTGAAAGTTCTTGCGGAGCTTCAAAAGAAGAAGTAGAGAAAATGAAAAAAGAGGCAGAGATTAACGCAGAAGAAGATAAGAAAAAGAAGGGACTAATTGAGGTGAGAAATCAAGCAGAAGCATTAATTTATAGTTCCGAAAGAACAATTCAAGAAGCGAAGGATAAAATTTCAGCTGACATTAAGAAAGATATTGAAGAGAAGATAAGCGGGCTTAAAAAAGCCAAGGAAGGCGATGACATTGAAGAAATCAAAAAATTATCAGAGGAACTTTCTCAAGTAGCTCAAAAAGCCGGAGCCGAGCTTTATAAAGAACAACAAAATCAACAGTCGCAAGCACAAGAGAAAAAAGAAGAACCAAAAGCCGAAGAGGGAGAAGTGACAGAAGACAAAAAAGAAGAAGAAGATAAAAAAGAGAACGAAGACAAAAAAGAAGACGAAGACAAAAAAGAAGAAGATAAAAAAGATTAAATTTAACAAATAATCAATGTCCGAAGATTATTATAAAATTTTAGGTGTTTCTCGTGATGCTTCTGAGATAGACATAAAGAAAGCGTTTCGTCGTTTAGCTCACCAGCATCATCCAGACAAGGGAGGAGATGAAAAAATGTTTCATAAAATTAATGAGGCATATCAGGTTCTCTCAAACAAGAAAAAAAGAAAACAATACGATCAATTTGGGGGTGCTTTTGAAGGAATGGGTCAAGGCGGATTTCCTGGGGGAAATGCTGGTTTTGATTTTGGTTCTTTTCGGCAGGAAGCGCAAAATGCTGGTAGAGCATCAAATTTTGACAATCTTGGAGATATATTTGAAGAATTTTTCGGAGCCGGGATGGGACGCAGAAAAGATGATATAAGGAGGGGAGACGATATTCAGATTGACACAGAGGTTGATTTAAAAGATGTTTTGTCTTCTCAAAAACGGGAATTTTCTATCTATAAATATGAAGTTTGTTCTCGATGCAACGGAACTGGCGCAGAACCAGGGGTTAAGATTAAACAATGTCCAACTTGCAGAGGCGAGGGTCAAGTTCAACAAATGAAAAAAACTATTTTTGGGACCATTACTCACTCAACGGTTTGTCCAGCTTGTGGGGGAGAGGGAAAGATTCCAGAAAAGGTTTGTAATGTTTGTAAGGGAGATGGTAGAGTTAAAAAAGATGAAAAAATAGCGGTTGTTATTCCAGCAGGAATAGATTCTGGTCAGGTTTTAAAAATTAAAGGGGCTGGTGATGCAGGGAAAAAGAATGGTCCAGCCGGTGACTTATATCTTCGTGTTTTTGTAAAAAAACATCCTATTTTTGAAAGAAAGGTGGATGATTTATACACAACAACACAAATCCAGTTTTCTGATGCTGTTTTAGGTGGGGAAATTGAAATACCAAGTTTAGAAAATAATAAAGAGATTTTTTTGAAAGTGCCTGCAGGAACAATTTCTGGGAAAATGTTTCGCATTTCCAATAAAGGTATTCCAAGATTTTCTAGTTATGGCATGGGTGATCTTTATGTCAAAGTAAAAGTAAATACTCCGAAACGATTAACAAAAAAGCAGAAAAACTTGTTAAAAGAATTGCGTAAAGAGGGATTATAATTATTATTGCCCCCATAACTCAATTGGTAGAGTAACTCCCTTTTAAGGAGGATGTTCCAAGTTCGAGTCTTGGTGGGGGCACAAAAATTCCACAATTAAAAAACAGCCGTTGAGCTGTTTTTTGTTTACTTTTCTCCTTCGACATTATAAGCTAAAGATAGACTTGTACTATTATAGAGTTAACTATGGATAAGATTAATCTAATTGAAAACAAAAGAACGAAACACTATCAATACATTAAATGGGATAAATTTTTGCTTTAAAAAATACTGTTTTTTGGTTTTATTAAAGAAAAAATAAAGATGATAAATACTAGATCAAAAAAAAGAGTTAGAGATTATGGAGAGGTTCTTACGCCGAAGTTTATAGTTAATGATATGCTTGATTTAGTAAAGGAGGAAACTGAGAACATTAATTCTCGTTTTTTGGAGCCAGCTTGTGGTGATGGGAATTTTTTAATAAAAATTTTAGAAAGAAAATTAGAGGTTGTTAAAAGAGTTTATAAAAAGAGCCAATTTGATTATGAGATAAATTCCTTAGTGG
This sequence comes from uncultured Candidatus Saccharibacteria bacterium, assembly GCA_964563465.1. Lineage (GTDB taxonomy): Bacteria > Patescibacteriota > Minisyncoccia > Minisyncoccales > PEYH01 > JAYENY01. The sequence goes on from CAZLVZ010000003.1 coordinate 30,519, forward strand.
CTGTTAGTAATATTTATGGAGTGGAGTTGCTTGACGATAATGTGCAACTTGCACGAAAGAGGCTTTACAGTTTTTTTCTAAATGAGTACGAAAAACTTTATAAGGAAAAAATAAATAGTGAATTTTTGAAAAGTATTATATATATTTTAGAAAGAAATACACTACAAGGAGATGCGCTTACTTTAAGAAACCATGAGGGCAAGCCAGTTGTTTTTTCAGAATGGTCGCTCATAAATGGAATAAAAATAAAAAGAAAAGATTTTCAATTTATTGATCTTGCAGAGTTCAACCCTAAAACTCCACCCTTACCAATGTATTCTGTCCGCGAAATTTCAGATACAGGAGAAAAAGTTTTTACACCTAAGCCAATTAAAGATTTTCCAATAGTAAATTTTATGAATATATATAGAGCCTATGAATGAAATAAAAAAAAATTATAATCCTGATGTGTTAGACGCACTTGCAAACCTTAGCAATGACGAGGTGTTTACACCGCCCAAAATTGTCAATAATATTTTAGACATATTGCCAAAGAAAATATGGAGTGACAAAAATGTAACATTTCTTGATCCAGCCACAAAGTCTGGAGTGTTTTTAAGAGAAATTGCAAAAAGACTCATAGATGGTCTTGAACAAGAAATTCCTGACTTGAAGAAAAGGCTTAATCATATTTATACAAAACAGCTTTTTGGGATTGGTATTACAGAGTTAACATCACTATCGTCTCGTAGAAGCTTATATTGTTCAAGGTTGGCTAACGGAAAATATTCAATTTGTACAGATTTTAATGACGAAAAAGGAAATATAAGATTTGAAAGAATTGAGCATGTTTGGAAAAATAAAAGATGTAAATTTTGTGGGGCGAGTAAAAGTGAATACGATAGAGATAAAGAATTAGAAACTCACGCTTATGAATTTATACACAAAGCACCAGAAGAAATTATTAATTTATTTAATAAAAAAAATATGAAATTTGATGTAATAATTGGAAATCC
>CAZLVZ010000003.1:31613-36039 GCA_964563465.1 uncultured Candidatus Saccharibacteria bacterium
AATAATTATGACTAAAAAAAATACAACAAAAAATGAATTGACCGAATTTTTGCTTTACACTTCTCCAGATGGTGATGTAAAAGTGGAAGCTTTCTTGCATAATGAAAATATTTGGTTAACTCAAAAACGAATAGGAGAACTTTTTGGAGTAGTTAAATCAACTATTAGCGAACATTTAACAAATATTTTTGAAAGCAAAGAATTGGATAAAAATTCAGTTGTTCGGAAATTCCGAACAACTGCCAGTGACGGTAAAAAATATGAAGTTAAGTTTTATAACCTAGACGCTATTTTGTCTGTTGGTTATCGCGTTAACTCCAGTCGTGCTACACAATTTCGTATTTGGGCAAATAAAGTTTTAAAAGAATACATTATTAAAGGTTTTACAATGGATGACGAGCGACTCAAGAACGGTCAGTATTTTGAGAAAGATTATTTTCAAGAGCTTTTAGAACGGGTTAGGTCGATCAGGACTAGCGAAAGAAGAATTTATTTGCAAATTACCGATATATTTGCGGAATGCAGTATTGATTATAAGAAAAATTCAGATATCGCGAGAGATTTTTTCGCAATTGTCCAAAATAAATTTCATTTTGCAATAACTGGCAAAACCGCAGCGGAAATTGTTCACAAAACAGCAGATGCTAAAAAAGAAAAAATGGGGCTTTTATCTTGGAGAAATTCTCCAAAGGGCAGAATTTTAAAATCGGATACAGTCGTCGCAAAAAATTACTTAGAAGAAGCGGAAATAAAAAAATTGGAGAGAACTGTTTCCAATTATTTTGATTATATTGAAAGAATGATTGAAGCTCGTACAATTTTTACAATGGAAAAATTAGCTGAGTCCATAAATAAATTTTTACAATTCAATAAGTATAAAATTTTGAGCGAGAAAGGAAAAATTTCTCACCAAGAAGCGGAGAAAAAAGCATTTAAGGAATATAATGAATTTAATAAGACCCAAAAAATAGATTCTGATTTTGAAAAACAAATTAAAAAACTAAAATCAAAAAAATAATTAGTAGAGCATGAACGATAAATATTTTACAAAAAGACCAGAGCTTAATCCAACTATTTATGTATATGAAATTCCGAATGCGGAGGATAGAAAAGGCTTGGTAAAAATTGGATATACGGCTCGTGGTGCAGGGGTGAGAATAAAAGAACAATTACAGACCTCTGGAGTTGAATACAGAATTTTATTGGAAGAAAGTGCTATCAGAAACGATGGTACCACTTTTGACGATCACGAAATACATAATTATCTAAAGAGGAAAAAAGTTGAAAATACAGACGGAGAATGGTTCAGATGTAAGGTAAAAGATGTAAAAGCATCAATCTTGGCAATCAAGAATAGAGAAGAAAATATTGAGAATAGAATTTTTAATTTTAAAATGAGACCTGAGCAAGAAAAAGCAGTTCAAAAAACATTACAATATTTTCAATCTACTAATGATATCTCTCATTTTTTATGGAATGCAAAAATGAGATTTGGAAAAACTTTTACTGCTTATCAACTTGCGAAAAGAATGGGGTTAAAAAAAGTATTAGTTCTGACCTTTAAGCCTGCCGTAGAAAATGCCTGGGAGGAAGACTTGACTATGCATAAAGATTTTGAAGGTTGGCAATTTTATTCTCAAAAAAGTAGATTAAATTTTAAGGATTTAAATATGAAAAAGCCGTTAGTTTGTTTTGGATCATTTCAAGATTTTTTGGGAACAAATTCTGCTGGTGGCGTAAAGTCTAAAAATAAGTGGGTGCATACTACAAATTGGGACATTGTGATATTTGATGAATATCATTTTGGTGCTTGGAGAGATAAAACCAGAGAACTATTTGAAAAAGGTGAAGAAATAGAGAAAGACAAAATTGGAGAATTAGCGTTTACGGACGGCGTAAAAATGGCTGAAGAAATAATGCCGATAACTGCAAATAATTATTTGTACTTGTCTGGCACACCTTTTAGAGCAATTAGTACTGGTGAATTTATAGAAGAGCAAATTTTTAACTGGACTTATTCGGATGAACAGAAAGCAAAGAAAGAATGGACAGAAAAAAATAATCCGTACGAATCGTTACCAAAAATGATAATGATGACATATCAAATGCCCAATGCAATAAAGCATGTTGCCGAAGGCGGAGAGTTTAATGAATTTGATTTGAATATATTCTTTAAAGCAAAAAAGAACGATGATGGAAAATACGACTTTATATATAAAGATTATGTGCAAAAGTGGCTTGATTTAATCAGGGGAAATTTTTTGACTACCGCTATTGATAACTTAAGATTGAATAGAAAAAAACCACCATTTCCATTTTCTGATGTACGAATGCTAAATATTCTGACACATACTTTCTGGTTTTTACCATCAGTAGCATCTTGCTATGCCATGAAAGATCTTATGCAAGAAAGACAAAATAAATTTTATCAAGAATATCAAATTGTTGTTGCGGCGGGGATAAAGGCTGGCATAGGAGTGGAGGCGATAAGGCCAGTTCAAAAAGCTATGAAAAATCCTTTGGAGACAAAAACAATTACACTTTCTACTGGAAAACTAACAACCGGTGTTTCTATAAAACCATGGTCAGGAGTACTTATGTTAAGAAATTTAAGGAGTCCCGAAACATATTTTCAAACCGCTTTTCGTGTACAGACTCCTTGGGTGATTGATAATCCTGATGGAAAATCTCCAAATAAAAAGGAAATTTTAAAAAGAGAATGTTATGTTTTTGACTTTGCGCCCAATAGGGCGTTATCACAAGTAGTAGACTATAGCTCAAATTTAAATATTAAAGAAAAAGATCCAGAGAAGAAAGTTGCAGAGTTTATAAAGTTTTTACCAATTTTAGCTTATGACGGTAGCTCAATGAAAGAAATAGATGCTGTTGGCGTATTGGATATGGCAATGAGTGGAACAACAGCTACCCTGCTTGCTCGTCGCTGGGAGAGTGCATTGCTTGTAAATGTTGACAATGAAACATTAGCAAGATTGATGGATAATAAAGAAGCGATGAGAGTTTTAATGAGTATTGAGGGGTTTAGATCTCTAAATCAAGACATTGAGACAATCATTAATAAATCAGAATCTGTTAAAAAAACAAAGCAAGAAGCTAACGAAAAAGATTTAACGAAAAAAGAAAAAAAGACCTTAAACGATGAAGAAAAAGAATACAGAAGTAAAAGAAAAGAAATTCAACAAAAACTTATCAAATTTGCAACTAGGATACCCGTATTTATGTATTTGACAGATTATAGAGAAAAAACTTTACGAGACGTGATTACACAGCTTGAACCGAAATTATTTAAAAAAGTAACTGGTTTAAATGTTAAGGATTTTGAATTATTAATGAGTTTAAATATTTTTAATAATGCCTTAATGAACGACGCTGTATATAAGTTTAAAAGATACGAAGATGCAAGCTTGGAATATACTGGAATTAATAAACATGAAGGAGAAGATGTTGGTGGCTTTGATACGGTTATAAGTGGCAAGGAATATAAAAATATTTAAATATTTAGTTTATAGTCAAGGTTTAAAAATAAAAACAAATTTAGATAAAAAAAAGTTAATAAAATTTTAAGGGAGATTTTGGTGATAAAAATTTATGAAAATATCAATTTTATTTAACTGGCCTCCATCTGAAGATTCTGCGAGGATTTCATTGGATCGCGAGGCCGAAAAACAAAATAAAATTTATGTTAAAAATTAATCGAAAAACGAGATATCTAAAAAACAAGGAAAAAATTCTCCCAGAAGCTGAAAAGATGTTCAGTAGACATTTTGCCGAAAAGAGCGAGTTCAAGAAATTTTTTGAGGATTTAAGCAATAAAAATAAGAATAAATTTTTAAAAATCTCATTTTTTTATTATCACCACTGGTGGAAACTTGAAGAATCTTTCAAGAAAGATATAGATGATTTTTCTTTGATAATCTTTACTTCAATTATAGAATCTGCGATGTCTGATGTTAAATATAAAGACTTTTATTCTTGGTATATTTCCGAATGTAAAAACAAAAAGAACAATGTGGAAAATTTATGGAGAGAATACAATGAGGAGCATGGAAGCACAAAAAAGATTATTTACTTTTTTGAGAAATATTTATCCAAAGACGATCAAAGTAGCTTAGAGAATGGATTTAAAAAACGGAACAGTGGAGAAAAAAAGTTTTCTCCTTGCTCGTTAAAAGATATAGCGAAAATATTATACAAGTTAAGAAGTAAATTTGTTCATGATGCCGAATATATACCGATACCTATAGGAAATTACAATAAAATTGATTTTACTAACAAACATAGAACTTATCGCTTGGAAGATATTACATTAGACGAAATACTAAACATACTTGAAAAAGGGATTGTAAAATATTTTAGAGAGTTAACAAAAAATAAATAATTTTTACAGTTGCTCAACGAGAAAAAATAA
>CAZLVZ010000004.1:0-29867 GCA_964563465.1 uncultured Candidatus Saccharibacteria bacterium
ATAAATGATTGTTTAAAACAGAATTCGGCCTATTGCCTGCTTGGATATCAAAAGATAGCTTTTCGGAGCTATCTTTTGGTTTGTAAAATCATTGAAAAAAGATTAAAATATCTAATGCTTGGTATAGAATAAAATTATGGATGTTGTTCCAAATCCTAAAAAAAATTTAATTATTGAGATAGGTGATAAGAAATTTATAAGGATTCCGATTAAAACGCACACTATAACTTCGCAAGATAATCTTGAGGAGATAATTAAGAAATATTTAAAATTTTTTTTAGAAAAAGACGATATTGTTTTTATAGCAGAAAAAGTTATTGCTATTTTGCAAAATAGAGCGTATCCCGCTAGTGAAATTAAGCCAACAAAATTAGCAATTTTCTTAAGTAAATTTGTTTCTAAAAAACCAGGAGGTATTGGTTTGGCAATGCCAGAGACAATGCAATCTGCCATTGAAGAAGTGGGAATTTTTCGTATTTTTTTGGCAATAGCAGGAGCTTTGGTAACAAAGCCATTCGGTATCAAGGGTTTTTTCTATATCATCGCTGGAGATGGGGCTCGCGCTATTGATGGTCCGACACCGAACACTATCCCTCCATATAATAAATATGTTGTGAAGGGGCCAAAAAATCCTCAAAAAGTTGCCGAGTATATTGCTAAGATAATAAAAAGACCGGTCGCCATTATTGATGCAAACGACAGGGGACTAAGAATATTGGGGACAAGTAAATCATTTAAAATGAATAAAAAAATATTCTTAAAAGCATTAAGAGATAATCCTTTAGGACAATCCAGCCAATCAACGCCAATTGGAATCTTTAGAACAATAAACAATGATTAAAAGAATTTTACATACTAAAACGAGTAAAATTCCTATAGCAGCATTTATTTTAGTACTCTCCAGTTTTGGAAGCGCTGTCCTTGGCTTACTTAGAGATCGTCTTTTAGCTGGTAGCTTTGGGGCCAGTGATGAATTAGACATATATTATACCTCTTTTAGAATTCCGGATTTTATTAATATGGTTTTAATAATGGGAGCAATTTCAGCTGCCATTATTCCTATTTTTACTTTTTATTGGGCGAAAGATAAAGAAGATGCAAAAGAATTTATAATAAATTTTTTGCATTTGCTTTTGTTTGTTTTTGTTATAATTTCTTTTTTCTTGTTTATTTTTGCGCCACAATTGATTTCTTTAATAGCTCCAGGATTTGAAGCGGAGAAAAAAGAACTTACTGTTCTGTTGACTCGGATTATGTTTTTAAGTCCAATCCTTTTAGGAACGAGTAATATTATAAGCGGAGTGTTGCAGGTATTTTCTCGGTTTTTGGTCACAGCATTAGCTCCCATTATGTATAACTTGGGCATAATTTTCGGTTTGCTCTTTTTTGTTCCCCGTATTGGATTAATGGGTTTGGCATGGGGCGTGGTGTTGGGCGGATTTTTACATCTGTGTATTCAATTGCCAGTTTTTCTGTCTTTAGGATTTAAGCCACAGAAAATATCTAGAATATTCCATCCTGGTATTAAAAAAGTTCTTAAATTAATGTTGCCTCGTTCTCTTGGTATTGCCGCTTCTCAAATCAATTTGATAGTAATGACAGCTATTGGCTCTACCTTAGCCATTGGCTCTATTGCTGTTTTTAGTTTGGCAAATAATCTTTCAAGAAGTTTTTTAATCCTTTTGGCTGTGCCTTTCTCTACTGCAGTTTTCCCAGCGCTTTCTACTGTTTTTTCTCAAGGCAAAAAGAAGCAATTTTTGAGAAATTTTTCTTTAAGTTTTCGTTTAGTTCTATTTTTAATAATTCCCGCAAGTGGGCTTTTATTTATTCTACGAGCTCAAGTGGTGAGAATTATTTATGGGACTGGTAGGTTTACATGGACAGACACTTCTTTGACTAGTGCATGCTTAGCTCTTTTTTCTTTGAGTTTATTCGCCTATGGGTTGGGACTTCTATTATCAAAAGCATTCTATGCTATGCATAATACAAAAACACCAACGATTATTAGTTCAATCAGTATAGGATTGAATATTTGTTTGTGTTTTCTTTTTGTTCATTTTTTAAAATCGTTTAATTTTTTTAGTCATTCCTTAATAGCTATTTTAAAATTAGAAGGATTGGAAAACATATCTATAATCGGACTGCCATTAGCTTATTCTGTCTCTGGTATTGTCCAATTTATCCTACTTTTTTATTTTTTACACAAAAGAATTGGAACAACTACACAAAAAGAGATTCTGAAAACTGCTTCAAGGACAATTTTGGCGACAATTCCAACCATAATTATTGCCTATTTGTCTCTTCATTTTTTTGACTTGTTTTTAGAAACATCAACCTTTTTGGGCATTTTATTGCAAACTGCAGGAACGGTAATAGTTGCGCTTTCAACATATTTCCTCTTTTCTCTTTTACTAAAATCTCCGGAGGTGCATTTATTGAAAAATTTTCTATCAAGAAAACTATCGTAATTTTTATTTATTTCTGCTATTGGGGAATTCTTCGGAGTTCCCTGTTTTTTTTGAGTAATTCTGTTAGAATGAAATATCGTTATGATAAAAAAGATTAGAAATTTTGGAATAGTGGCTCACATTGATCACGGAAAATCAACTTTAGCTGATCGGTTTTTAGAATTAACGGGAACCATTGAATCAAAAAAAATGAGACCTCAATTTTTGGATACAATGGATTTAGAAAGAGAAAAGGGAATTACCATAAAACTTCAGTCAGCTAGAATGGAATATCAGGGCTATATCCTTAATATGATAGATACTCCTGGTCATGTAGATTTTACCTACGAGGTTTCCAGAAGCTTAGCAGCCATTGAAGGGGTTATTCTTTTAGTTGATGCGCTGAAAGGTATTCAGGCACAAACCTTGATGAATTTAGATTTAGCTGTAAAGCAGAATTTAGTTATTATTCCGGTGATTAATAAAATTGATTTAGCCGGGAAAGATAGCGAGCGTATTGAAGAAGTGTCTAAAGAAATAGCTGACTTGTTAAAAATAGACAAAAAAGAAATTATTAAAATTTCTGCTAAACAGGGGACTGATATAGAGAAGGTTTTACAAGCCGTAATCGATAGAATTCCAGCGCCAAAGATAGATCCAAGTCTGCCCTTACGCGCTTTAATTTTTGATTTTCAGTATGATGCTTTTCAAGGTGTTATTGCCCACATTAGAGTAATGGAGGGTAGCGTAACAAAAGGAGATGAAATTTATTTGATTAATGCCAAAATTAAAGCTCGGGCTAAAGAAGTTGGTTATCTCAAGCCAGGACATTTTCCTCAAGAAGAGCTTAAAACAGGAGAAATTGGTTATGTTGTCTTAGGCATCAAAGAGTCGGAAAAAGCTAAAATTGGAGACACAATTACGAATGATAAGGAACAGGGAAATATAAAGCCCTTGGAAGGATACATGGAACCAAAGCCAGTTGTTTTTGTTGGTCTTTTTCCTGAAAATCCTAATAATTGGTCTTTATTGCGCGAGGCTCTTTTGAAATTAAAACTAAACGATCCTTCTTTAAATTTTAAACCAGAATCAAAATCAGCATTTGGTAGAGGATTTCATTGTGGATTTTTGGGACTTTTACATGTTGAAATTGTTGTTGAAAGATTAAGACGTGAGTTTAATTTAGAATTAGTGACTTCCAGTCCATCTGTTTGCTATAAAGTACTTGATTCTTCTGGCGAAGAGAAAATAGTTTGTTCTGTGATGGATTGGCCAGAGCCGTCTAAAATTAATAAAATTTATGAACAGTTTTGTGAATTAAAGATAATCGTGCCAATTACATTTTTAGGAAAGGCAACGGAATTAGTTGAACATAGACAACCCAGCGTTATCCATTTAAGTGTTGATAAGGTTTTGATTACTTGCGAAATGCCTTTTAGAGAAGTAATGGCGAATCTTTACGATAGAATAAAAAGCACTACGCAGGGTTTTGGTTCAATGGATTATAAGTTTTTGGACTGGAGAGAAGCTGATTTGATTAAGTTAGAAATTTTAGTTTTAGGCAATATTGAGAATTCATTTTCTAAGATTGTGCCTGCGAGCGACGCATACCAGGAAGGCAAAGCCATGGTAGATAAATTGAAAAAAGTTTTTCCGTCACAACTTTTCAGCGTGCCATTACAGGCAAGAGTTGGTGGGAATATCATTGCTAGACAAACAGTAAGCGCGAGAAGAAAAGATGTTATTGCTCCTCTATATGGAGGTGACTATACACGCAAAAGAAAGCTTTTAGAGAAACAGAAAAAAGGAAAGAAAAAATTAAAATTAAGAGGGCAATTAAAAATCCCCCAAGATGTTTTTTGGAAGATGATGCATTAGAAAATTATTTCTTTAGAATCGGAAAGTCAAAAAGTTGAAAGATTTTTTATTAAAGGGTATTATCTAAATATAGCCGATAAAGAGAAGCTTAAAACCATACTTAGCGTTACTACAGTAGCTATTACTATCCAAATTATTTTTATTATTTTTTTGCTATTCATTTATTGTTATTTATTTTCTAATTAAATTATCTTAACTATTCTATGATAACAGAAAAGAAGAGATATAAAAAGACCTCTACGAAAGATAAGCCGTTAATGGGGTTACTTATGTTCTTAGATGTTTTAATTATTGGTTTTTTAGTTTTTGGAAATCTTAAACTTTATGCCGAGAATAAAGCAATAAATAATCAATATTTGAATATTAGTCAAGAGATTAAAGAGATAGAAGGTAAAAATGAAGAATTGAAAGAATTGTTTTCTTTTTCTTCGGAAGAAGAATATACGGAGAGAATGTTAAGAGAGAAAGGAATGTATAAAAAAGAAGGAGAGAGCGTAGTTGTCGTTACGCGTGATAATACATTAAAAGATTCTTTTGATTTGCAGAACGGGATAGAAACAAAAAGCGCTTCCGTGTGGAGCAAGATTGCAAATTTTTTTAATCAGATTTTTGGGCGGGATTAGTATAGTGGTAGTACATGACCTTCCCAAGGTTAGGACGCCAGTTCGATCCTGGTATCCCGCTCCGCCGGGGTAGCTTAAATGGTAAAGCAATCGCTTCGTAAGCGATAGACTGGAGGTTCAAGTCCTCTCCTCGGCTTAGATATTTAGAAATTGATGAAAAAAGAAATTTTAATAAACATAGAGAAAATTCAACAAAAACTCCATCATTTGATGGACTGTCTTTGAACTTGAGAGCAAGAAAAGCGAGTTAAAAAAAATAAAAGAGATTCTTTCAACTAAAAATTGGGATAAGCAGAAAGAAATGATTAGCTTGAACCAAAGATTTTCTTTTTTAGAGAATGAAATAAAAGAGTGGTCTATGTTTCAAAAGGAGCTTGAAGATTTAAAAGAGCTCTCAAAAGATAATACTTTAGACAAGGAAGTAGAAGAATCAAAAATAGAACTTTGGCAAAAACTTGAACAAAAAGAGATAGAGATTTTTCTTTCCGGGATTTATGACAAGAATAATGCTATTTTAACAGTTAAGGCCGGAGCCGGAGGAAAAGATGCTCAAGATTGGGCAAATATTTTATTTAGAATGTATCAGAGATATTGCGAACGAAAAGGATTCAAAAGTAAAACTTTATCTCAAAGCTTTAGCGATATGGGACCGGAAGGAAGAGTAGGAATAAAAGAAGCAATTTTGGAGGTTAATGGCAAAATGGCTTATGGCTTTTTGAAGGGAGAAAACGGAGTTCATCGCCTAGTAAGAGTTTCTCCTTTTTCTGCAAAAAAATTGCGTCATACTTCATTTGCCTTGATAGAGGTTTTGCCGGAGATAAAAGAAAAAGCTGGTGAAGAGTTAGAAATTAGAACAGAGGATTTGAGAATTGATACTTATAGGGCATCTGGTCCTGGTGGCCAGTATGTAAACAAGAGAGATTCTGCAATTAGAATTACTCATTTACCAAGCAATATCAGCGTTAATTGTCAGGCGGAAAGAACGCAAGGTCTTAATAGAAAAAAAGCTATGGAAATGTTAAAAAGTAAGCTCTTACAAATGAGAGAAGAAGAAAAAAGGAAGAAGATGGAAAAAGTTAAGGGGGTAACTAAAAGCCCCGAGTGGGGTAGTCAAATTCGTTCCTATGTTTTTTATCCATACAAAATGGTAAAAGATCATAGGACCAAAGTAGAAACAAGCCAATTAGAAGAAGTTTTAGATGGCGACTTAGATCAGTTTATAAAAGCAGAAATTCAACAATGATAATTTTTGAAAATATAAATAAAACTTATTCACCAAATTCTTTTGCCTTAAAAGATATTTCCTTCAAGATTGATCCGCACGAATTTGTTTCCATTGTTGGCAAATCCGGCGCAGGTAAAACTACATTAATAAAACTTTTACTTCGCGAAGAAAATCCAACAAGTGGGAAAATATTTTTTGAAGAACAAGATATTTCCGCAATAAAATTGGGGAATTTGCCGAATTTTCGCCAGAAATTCGGGGCAGTTTTTCAAGATTATCGGCTTCTTCTTAATAAAACAGTTTTTGAAAATGTGGCCTATGCTATGGAAGTAATGGGAGGAACTGATTTTGAAATTTTTAGAGATGTTCCACGCCTTTTAGAAATTGTTGGAATAGAAGAAAAAGCTGATAATTTTCCTCAAGAACTTTCTGGTGGAGAAAAACAACGAACAGCCATTGCAAGAGCTTTAGCGATCAGACCTCAAATAATTATTGCTGACGAACCGACTGGTAATCTTGACCCTTATCACAGTAAAGATATAATAAATTTACTTAAAAAGATTCATGAATTAGGTACGACTGTTATTTTATCTACTCACGACAAGGGAGTGATTAATGGGCTCAAGAGAAGAGTAATAACATTAAGAGAGGGAGAAATTGTTAGAGACGAACAAAGAGGTAGATTTATTCTCTAAAATTAATTTTATTCTTTTCTTTTTAAGAAGGGTAAATAATTCTTATTCAATTAATATATGTTTACTTTTTTGAGAAGAACAATTCGTTTTGGATGGCATAATTTTTGGCGAGAAGGTAGCCTTAATGCGGCAACTGTTTTTATTTTAACAGTAACGATTAGTTTAATTTCTTTTCTTTTTGTTGCACAAGGAGGAGTGAAACACTTGATTGGACAAATTCAGGATAAAATAGATATTAGTGTTTACCTTAATTCTAACTTAACTCAAGAAGAAGTTTTAATGGTTCAAGAAAAATTAATGCAAATGTCAGAAGTCCAAGATGTTAGCATTGTTTCAAAAGAAGATGCTTTAGCCGAATTTGAGGAAAAACACCAGAATGATTTTATCCTTTTAGAATCGCTTGATGTGGTAGGAACTAATCCCTTTTATGGTTCTTTGAATATAAGGGCGACAAGGCCGGACCAATATGCTGCTATTCTGTCGGTCCTTAATAGCTCAACTATGGAAAACATTATTCATAAAGTAGATTATGTTGAGAAAAAGACAGTTATTGAAAAGCTCTCCAAGTTTATTTCTAACGTTAACGCAATCGGTCTTTTCCTTGCAATAACTTTAGGATTAGTTGGCGCCTTGGTTACATTTAATACTATTAGAGTCGCTATCTATGATTCGGGAAAAGAAATTTCTGTTATGCGACTTGTTGGTGCGTCAAATAGGCTTATAAAAGGACCATTTGTTGTTCAGGGGATTATTGCTGGAGCAATAGCCACCTTTATATCTTTTACGATTTTGTTCTTGACTACTTATTTCTTAGGGAATAGGATAGAGGCCTTGACTAACGGCTTTAATTTATTTGTTTGGTTCAGCGCTCACGCTATTGGTCTATTTTTTATTCAATTTGTTAGCGGTATTTCTCTTAGCGTTGTTTCTTCACTCATCGCTATTCGCAGATATTTAAAAGCATAAGAAATTATATATTCGGAGGTCGTCTAATGGTAGGACGCCAGGTTCTGGCCCTGGCAATTGGGGTTCGAGTCCCTGCCTCCGAACAAATTAAAGGTGGAAGGAAGTCGGACTTTCCTTCGATATAATTATTTTAACCAAAAATCCTCTCAAAAGAGGATTTTTAGTTATTTAGATTTCTTTTGTAATTTCTTTTTCTTTCCAGCGACCCTTTTTATACCACAAATAGGTAAATAGTAGAGCAATAATATTTGCTATTGGAAATGCCCACCAAATTCCATTTTCATTTAATTTAGTATATTTAGACAAAATATATGCCAAAGGTACTCGCAGGAGCCATAAAGAAATAATAGTTAAGACCATAGCGGTAAAAGTACTTCCAGCGCCAACTAAAACTCCATCTAATACTACTTGGACTCCGACAAAACCAAAACTAAGCGCCATGATTTTGATAAACATAGAAGCAATATTGGTTACAGCTTCTTCTCCGGGAATAAATAAAACTGATATTTCTTTTGCGAAAATGAATAAGAGTATTCCCAAAATAGTGAGAACAATAAAGGATAATTTTGCGCTTGTTTTTGCCACTTGTTCAGCTCTTTTTATTTTCTTTGCCCCTATGCTTTGCCCAACTAGAGTGGAGGTTGCTGCCGATAAACCAAGTGCAGGAATGATTATGAAGCTCAGAATTCTTCCACCGATTCCATAAGCAGCAGTTACTGTAGTTCCGAATCCTGCAACAATAAAAATCATCATTGCCATACCCAAAGATCTGGTTGATTGGGAAATAGAGGCCGGCAAACCCAGCAAAAAAATTCTTTTAATCACTCTTAATTTTGGCTTTAGGTCTATTTTTTTTATTCTAATCCCGTGTTTCCCTCTGAATAATATGATTACTCCTATTATGGCTGATAACGCTTGTGTTAATATTGTGGCAATTGCAGCACCCGTTACGCCAAAAGCTGGGATAGATTTGTATCCCATAATAAATAATGGATCTAATACAAGATTTAGTAATACGGTGGATAATACAATTAATGCCGGAGCCCTAACATCTCCCACACCCCGCATCAGAGATTGAAAGGAAAAAAAGATGAACAAAAAGATTAAGCCGAGAAAAGAGATTCTCATATATGATATTGCGCTTTCAACAACAAAAAGGTCAGCTCCCATGAGTTTTATTATGATTGGGGAAACTAAATAACCCAAAACGCTTAATAGGATAGAGGCAAAAGTCATCATCAGAAAGGTCTGACCAGCCATGAAATTAATTTTACTATAATCCTTTTTGCCCTTATACTGGGCAACCAATATTCCTCCAGCTACAGCCATTCCTCCCCCCAAAGAGATTATAAAAAAGATAATAGGGAAGCTTAAAGATACGGCAGCTACAGCGCCAGAGCCCAATCTTCCGACCCAAAAAGTATCTGTTATTTGATAAGCAGAGTGGAGGATATTTGCCAAAACAATAGGGATTGCCAATTTAAGCAAAGATTTTAGTATAGAATTTTCTGTTTTTTCTTTCATTAAATAAATTAAAAAAGGACTCGGTTCCTTTTTTATAAACAAACTATTAAGATAATTTATCGATGTCTTTTTACCTTAGTTCTTTCGCCCTCGGTTAGGAATTTTTTTCTTAAACGAATATTGTGTGGAGTAATCTCTAAATATTCGTCTTCTCTCATAACTCCCATACCTTTTTCTAATGTTAGTTTTACGGGCGGAGTTAAAGTAATAGCTTCGTCAGATCCAGAAGCGCGCATATTTGATAACTCTTTTCCCTTTGTTGGGTTTACGGTTAAGTCGTGTCCTTTTGCCGCAGTGCCGATAACCATTCCTTCGTATATTTCTGTGGCAGCTCCGATATATATAGTGCCCCTATTTTGAAGATTAAAAAGTGAGAATCCAAGAGTTTTTCCAGTTGCCATTGATATCATTGAGCCCAAGTCATTTTTTTTGATATTTCCAGCATAGGGTTTAAATCCAATAACCCTAGAACAAATAATTCCTTCGCCCTTTGTATCAATTACAAATTCATTTCTATATCCTAACAATCCTCTAGTTGGAATCTCAAAAATAATTTTTACATTGTTACGCTCTGGTATCTTTTTAGTCATATTACCAGAACGAGTAGAAAGTTTTTTAATAACAGTTCCAGACATTTTTTCTGGAACATTGATAGTTACCTCTTCAAATGGTTCTATCTTTTGTCCATTTTCTTCCTTTATAATTACATGGGGTTGAGATATTTGCATTTCATAACCTTCACGACGCATATTTTCAAGCAGTATTGCAATATGCATTTCTCCTCTACCATAGATTCTATAGCAATCAGTAGCAGAAAAATCAATTTTTAGGCCAACATTAACCTCTAATTCTTTTTCTAATCTTTCTTTGAGCTGTCTGCTTGTAACATATTTTCCATCTTTTCCAGCGAAAGGGGAGTTGTTGATAAATAGGTTTAATGAAATTGTTGGTTCATCAATATTAATAGCAGGCAATGCCTCTTGTTTTGCGTTTATGCAAATTGTTTCTCCAATAAATATATTGGGAAGACCAGCTATCATTACGATGTCACCAGCGCCCCCTTCTTCCACTTCTTTTCTTTTTAATCCCTCAAAAGTGAATAATTTTGTGATTTTGCCTTGGCGAACTTCTCCATGTCTATCTTTAATCATTATAACAGAATTGTTTTTTATTTTTCCTTCGTAGATTCTTCCAATAGCAAGCCGTCCCAAGAAATTATCATAAGCAAGATTAAATGGCTGAATGCGCAGAGGCGCATTTTTCTTTTCTTTGCTTGAAGCAATTGGAACTTTTTTTAAAATTGTATCTAAAAGCGGAGTTAAATCTTTTGAATCATCGTCTAAATTAATTTTGGCAATACCAGATCGGGCGATTGCGTAAAGCGTGGTAAATTCAAGCTGTTCGTCGCTTGCGCCCAAGTCAAGGAAGAGTTCGTAAACCATTTCTTGTGTAATAGATGGTCTGGCAGCAGCTTTGTCTATTTTATTTATTACCACAATCGGCTTTAATCCAAGCTCAAGCGCTTTTTTTAAAACAAATTTTGTTTGAGGCATTGGACCTTCTTGCGCATCAACCACCAAAAGCACAGAATCTATTGAACGCAAAACACGCTCAACTTCAGAGCCGAAATCAGCGTGACCTGGCGTATCCACAATGTTTATTTTTGTATTTTTATAATAAACAGATGTGTTCTTTGAATAGATAGTAATTCCTCTTTCTTTTTCAAGAGTATCGCTATCCATACTGTCGCCAACTTCTGACATCCCTGTTTGTTGCATCAACGCATCAGTAAGGGCTGTTTTACCATGGTCAACATGAGCGATAATTGCAATATTTCTTATTTCCATAAAAATTAAAACCGCCTTTCATAAAGCGGTAGAATAGCTTTATATCGGGAAAATTTATATACTTACTTATATTACAAAAGATTATAAAAGTCAAGATTTTGATTTGAGAATATTTTACAATTTTTATTTCATAAAAGAATCGCTTTTTAAGCGGTTTTTTGGTATTATTTAATTACGAGCAAAGAAGTAGGAAGAAATTTTTCTTTAAAAAAATAAAATTATTGGAATATATTTATGCATGAAATTGTTCACATAGCGTTCGGGCTTTTTTTATTAAAGGTTTTTCAAAATCCTTTAATTGTATTTCCAGTTGCCTTCCTCAGCCATTTTTTATTAGACATTGTGCCTCATTATAAAAGAAAAAATAGGACAAAGAAGAGTCTTATTGTTGAAATATCGATTGATGTTTTAATTTCAACAACTTTTCTCTTATTTTATTTTGCTTATGCAAAGAATTTACCAAGTGTTTCCATAATTTTAGCAACTTGTTTTTTCGCTGCATTGCCTGATTTTTTTCTTCTTTTGAATTGGTTGTGGGGAATAAAAATTTTTAAATCTTTTTTTCTTGATTTTCATACTAAAATACAGCATGAATATTCTTGGGCATGGATTGTGGAAATAGGATTTTTTATTTGTTTATTATTTTTTCTTTTTTAAAGGAGCTGTTTGTAGATTAAATTCTCAAAAAATTTTGTTTTTTAGAACTTTATAGAGTTTCTATATTTTGACTAACTTTATAAAGTTATAAATATATAGAAAACTGATTCCTAAATACTAAAAACAGGAATCAGAAAATAAAAAATATGGAAATTTGATTAAACTATTCAATTTTTTTGAGATTATTTCGGAGTTTGACACAGTGACAATCATTGGGATATACTTAGAATATTAACATCTCATATTTAATGAAAAAAGATTTCTCAATTTTAATAGGAGGCGCTGCAGGCAAAGGTTCTAGAAAAGCAGGGCTTATAATAGCTAAATTATTTTCAAGCTTAGGCTATAGAATCTTTATTTACGATGATTACAGATCTCTGATTAGAGGTGGTAATAATTTTTCACACATTAGGGTTTCTGATAAAAAAGTTTTATCTCATCGTGAAAAAATAGATTTTCTTTTGGCATTAGACGAGGAAACTATCAAGCAACATCAATCCGACTTAGACAAAGATGGAATAATTTTTTATAACAGTGATCATATTTCTATCAAAAACAAGAAGGCAGTGGGTATAGCGATAGAGACGATGGTAGAAAAAGCTGGTGGAACTTTTTTAATGGAAAATACGGCTATGGTAGCTGGATTCGCAAAACTTATTGGTATTGACTGGAGCGTTCTATCAAAGCTTTTAGAAAAAGAATTCAAAAAATTTACAGGATTAAATTTAAAAATAGCGAAAATTGCTTTTGATGATACAAAAAAATTATTTAAGGTTAACAAGTTAAAACAAAAATCATTACCCATATTAACGGGAAACGAAGCCCTTTCTTTGGGCGCAGTTAAGGCCGGTCTTGATTTTTATTTCGCTTATCCCATGACTCCAGCAACTGGGATTTTACATTTTTTAGCTGCTCATAAAGAAGATTTTAATATCACAGTTGCTCAATTAGAAAATGAGATAGCGGTTATTAATGCTGCTATTGGAGCAGCATATACTGGGGCTCGCGCTATGGTAGGAACTTCTGGCGGGGGATTTGCTTTGATGACGGAAGGGTTTAGCTTGGCTGCTCAAAATGAAACGCCGTTAGTAGTGGTAGAAAGCCAGAGGGGCGGTTCGGCAAGCGGAGTTCCAACTTATACCGCTCAAGGAGATCTATTATTTTGTTTGGGTGCTGGACACGGTGATATTTTAAGGTTTCTTATTGCTCCAGGTGATGCAGAGGAATCATCTTTTTGGGCTGGAAAGATTTTGAATCTTTCTTGGAAGTACCAAACACCATCAATCTTATTAATAGATAAAGAAATTTCTGAAAGCACATTCAGTTTTGATGAAAAGGTTTTAAATAGAATTAAACGCGAGAAACCTCTGCTTTGGGATAAAAAAGGTAAATATTTAAGATACAAGGATACTAAAAATGGAATTTCTCCTTTAGCATTTCCTGGAGAGAAAAATGTAATCTCAAAAGCAAATAGCTACGAACATGACGAATTTGGGATTACGGTAGAAGATGGAGAGAGTGTAGAAAAAATGCAGAATAAACGGTTAAGAAAATTTGTAGAGATGAAGAAAGAAGTGGACAGATTAGAGTCAGTTAAAATTTATGGCAAGAAAACTGCGGAACAAGCGATTATTGTTTGGGGCTCTACCAAAGGACCAGCCAAAGAGGCTGCGGAAAGATTAGGAATTAAAATGATTCAATTGATAGTTATTCAGCCATTTCCAGAGAAACAAATGCAAAAAGCATTAAAAGGAGTTAAAAAATTAATTTTATTGGAAACAAATGCTTCTGGACAAATGGAAAAAGTTTTGAATTCTTATGGAATAAAAGTTGATAAAAAGATTCTAAAATATAATACGAGACCCTTTTTCCCTGGAGAAATAGAGAAAAAGGTTAAGAAATTAATTTAATTAGACGAACAACGATGGAAAACGAGCAAAAATTAGATACATATTGTGAGAAAACCTGGTGTCCTGGATGTGGCAATTTTGGAATTTTGACTGCGCTAAAACAAGCTATTTTTTCTTTAATAAAAGGAGGTATAAGAAAAGAAGACATAGTGGCAGTAAGTGGAATCGGTTGTAGCTCAAAAATTATTGATTATTTGAATTTAAATAGTTTTTCTTCATTGCACGGAAGACCGATTGCTTCAGCCGAAGGAATAAAATTAGGGAATCCAAATCTTAAAATTATAGTTTTTACTGGAGATGGTGGTTGTTATAACGAGGGAATTTCACATTTAATCCATGCCGCCAAAAGAAATATTGATATCACTGTCTTAGTTCATAATAATAGAAATTTTGCCTTGACGACTGGTCAATTTACTGCCCTTTCTCCGAAGGGGTTTAAAGGTAAATCTACTCCTAAAGGAAGTATAGAAGAGCCATTTAATCCTTTAAAAATAATGTTAGCATCCAACGCTACCTTTATAGCTCAAGGATATTCCTCAAAGATTAATCATCTTACAAATTTGATCAAACAAGGAGTTTCTCATAAAGGGTTTTCCTTTATTGATGTTCTTCAACCTTGTATAACTTTTTTTGATACCTACGAGGAATACAACAAAAAAGTTTATGAAATAAAATCCGAAAATTTAACCTCGGAAAAAGAAGCTATGAAAAAGATTAGTGAATGGGGTTACAAAAAAGATAAACCCAAAATTCCAATTGGTATATTTTATAAAATTCAAAGACCAGCTTACGAAAAAGAATTGTTGGGCGATTTAAATCCTTCAAATCTTAGAAATAGTTGAAAGATTAATTGTGAGTTCGAGTTTGATATTATGAAATTTATTATAGAGAATTCAAAAGAAAATATTTTAAGCTTGGTTAGAAGATTGGGATATGTGTTAAGGCATGGTGACAAGGGGGAATTTAACTGCATCAGATCAGTTGGAGAGATGAGATATCCTCGTTTTCATCTTTTTATTGAAAAGAATCAAGATAAGTTTATTTTTAAATTACATTTAGATCAAAAAAAACCATCTTACGCTGGAAGCTCGGCTCATAGCGGGGAATATGAAGGTAAATTAGTTGAAGAAGAAGCGCAAAGGATAAAAAATGTTGTATAATTAAAAAATTGAATTAAAATAATAATAAAAATATGGAAGAAATTTTAATTGAACAATTTTTAATGGAAAATCAATGGATGATTTTTTTAATTTTATTATGGACTTTGCCTTGGAAGGGAGTGGCTTTATGGAAAGCGGTAAAGAATAGCCACAAGTCGTGGTTTGTAGCACTATTAATAGTCAACACATTAGGCATATTAGAGATTCTTTATATCTTTTGGTTTTCTCACAAACACAAAAAATTGTCTCAGAAAATTAATAAAGCGTGAGTCGTTTCGGGACGCAGAAGATGGATAATAAAAAATCGTTTTTTGAGCGATTTTTTAATTAAAGTTTATGATGTTTAAAAGTTGATTAGAACCCGGGATAGTTTTTATCATTGACATAAAAATATATTTATATACAATGAACACTTAACATTTTTACAGCCGTAAATTACACTATGAAAAAAAATAATAGAATAGATAATCGAAAAGAACCAAAAAAAGTTATTGAGGAAAATGATTTATTGAAAAAACAATCCCTTCAATTTTTGTTTCAGATGGTTTTCATTATTGCTGGACCGGCTTTGTTGGCGGCATATTTTGGAAAAAAAATTGGAATCGAAAAAAATATGCATCCAAAATTAATGATTATTTTTATGATTTTGGCCTTGATATTTTCTTGGTCTATCATTTTAATTAAATTTTTTAAATTTAATAAACAAATTAAGATAATAGATGAAGAAAAAAAACGAGAGAAATAATAGATATGAATTTTTTACAAATAACACAACCCATCCCCGAATTATACTCTAATGTAGTTTTTCACATTGGAAGATTACCAGTGACTAATTCTATGACATCAACTTGGTTGGCCATTGTTTTAGTATTTGTGTTCGTATTTTTTTTAAGAAAACATCTCCACATATTTTCTAAAAGTAAAATTCAAACATGTTTTGAAGTGATAATTGAGTCAGTCGTTGGGTTGCTTGATCAAGTCACCAACAATAGAGAAAGATCGGAAAAATTATTTTCTATCATAGCTAGCATTTTTTTATTTTTTCTTTTGTCAAATATAATAACATTAATACCTGGATTAACTTCAATAAATATCAACGGCGTTGCACTTTTTCGAACAGCAACAACCGACTTTAATACTACTCTATCTTTGGCTGTCTTTGTAGTTTTTCTTTCTCAACTTGCGAGCATTAGATCTTATGGTTTTTTTGCTCATATAGGAGAGTATGTCCAATTTAAAAAAGTTTTTTTAGGATTTAAAGAGAGTATTGGACAAGGATTTCTTGCTATTATTAATTTTATAATGGGATTGCTGGACATTATAGGAGAGTTTGCTAAAATTATTTCCTTGTCATTGCGTCTTTTCGGCAACATGTTTGCAGGAGAAGTATTGATGGTAGTTATAATGAGTTTTTTGAGTTTTATAGCGCCATCATTATTGATCGCTCAGACATTGTTGATCGGCGGGTTGCAGGCAATGGTTTTTTCGGTTTTAAGTGCAGTTTATTTGAATTTAGCATTAGGCGAAAATAATGATAGCGAGAGTCAAGTTAACTCAATTATTAATAATTAATATTTAATTAAAAATTATGGAAGGTTTAAGTCCAGAAGCAGCAATATACATCGCAAAAGGAATGTGTACCCTTTCTATGTTTGGATCAGCGTTAGCAGAAGGGTATTTAATAGGTAAAGCACTTGAAGCGATTGGTAGAAATCCGGAAGTCTCCGGACGCATTTTTCCTATGATGATTTTAGGATCGGCGTTAGCAGAAACTTCTGCTATTTACGCATTGGTCGTTGCTCTAATTATGTAAGAGAAAGAATATAGCGATATTACATTTTCATTATGGATGCACTTGATTCTATTATTAAAAATTTTGGTATAGATTGGAAGATTTTTTTGGCGCAATTAGTCAATTTTGGTATTGTCTTTTTTGTGTTAAAAAAATTCGCTTTTTCTCCGATACAAAAATTATTAAAAGAAAGACAAGCAAAAATTGAGAAAGGATTAAATGATGCCGTGAGAGCTACGAGTGAATTAACTATGGCTAAGGAAAAGTATGGAGAGGAGATGAGAAAAGCAAAAACAGAAGCTAACAAAATTATTGGCGAAGCACAAAAATTACACGATAATATTATCCAAAGAGCAGGCGATGAGTCTCAGGCAAAAATTAAACAATCTATGGAAAAAGTGGAAAAAGAAATTCAGGATAAAAAAGAACAAATGATGGCCGAGATAAAAACAGAGACCATAGAATTATCTATTTTTGCAGCAAAACGATTTTTAAAAGAAAATTTTCACAAAAAAGAAAATAATGACTTCATTGAAAAAATAATCAAGACAAAACAATAATGTTTTCTATTAAACAGACAACGCAATCCTTACTTGAAATTAATAAGCGACACCCGAACAAGACGAAACAGATCGTTAAAATTTTTATTGATTTCCTCAAGGAAAACAGGACAGTGTGTCAGTTGCCAAGTATTATACGATCGTTGGAAGAAATAGAGAAAAAACAGAGCAAAGAGAACAGGCTACATATTACATTATTTGAACCAGTGTCCGAGCAAGTCATTCAAAAGATTAAAGAATTTGTTGGTGCTTCTGACGAATCTGATATTGATATAGAAATAGGCAAAGAGATAGAAGGCGGATTTCTTGCCCATTACAAGGGATTTATTTTCGATGCTAGCATTAGGAATCAATTTATTAAATTTACGAATACTCTTAAAATATAATATTAAAATATGCCAATAGAAGATTTGATTCAAAATTTAAAGAAACAGATAGACAATTTCAAACCAGAAATTGATATTAATGAAGTTGGCGAAGTTGTAAGCGTTGGCGACGGAATTGTTCGTCTGAGTGGTCTTAAGAATTGTCAATCTTTTGAAATGCTTAAATTCCCAAATGATATTTTAGGAGTAGCTCTTAATATAGAACAAGATTTTGTTGGAGCTATCTTACTCGGCGATTGTGAAACCATAAGAGAAGGAGATATTGTAAAAAGAACAAAAAGAGTATTATCTTTTCCAGCAAGCGAGGAAATGATAGGAAGAGTTGTAAATCCATTGGGCCAAGTGATTGATGGCGAGAAAAAAGAAATTAAATCAACAAAGCAGTATCCTATCGAAAAAAATGCTCCGGGAGTAATGGCTCGTGAGCCAGTTAGCGAACCAGTCCAAACGGGTATTATGTCCATAGATTCAATGATTCCGATTGGAAGAGGTCAGAGAGAATTAATTATTGGAGATCGTCAAACAGGAAAAACAGCTATTGCTATTGATACAATTATTAATCAGAAAGGTCAGAATATGATTTGTATTTATGTGGCCATCGGACAGAAAAAATCTAAAATAGCTCGCATTGTTGCTAAGCTTAAAGAAACTGGAGCGCTTGAATATACTACAGTGATCGTCGCTGGGGTAGGCGATCCCGCATCGTTTTCTTATGTTGCTCCTTATTCCGGTGCGGCTTTGTCGGAGTTTTTTATGGATCAAGGAAAAGATGTTTTAATTGTATACGACGATCTTTCTAAGCATGCTCAAGCTTATCGTGAAATTTCTTTGCTTTTGAGACGACCATCAGGGAGAGAAGCTTATCCTGGAGATGTCTTTTATCTTCATTCTAGGCTATTGGAAAGAGCTTGTAGGCGTAACAAAGAAGCAGGAGGAGGATCTATCACATCCTTACCTATCATTGAAACTCAATCAGGTGATGTTTCAGCATATATCCCAACGAATGTTATTTCGATTACAGATGGTCAGATATTTTTAGAGAATAATCTTTTTAATAAAGGCATTCGTCCCGCGATAGATATTGGAACCTCTGTTTCTCGTGTCGGAGGTAACGCACAAATCAAAGCAATGAAAAAAGTTGCTGGCCAAATGAAGCTTGATATGGCTCAATACCGAGAGATAGAGGCTTTTGCTCAATTCGCTAGTGACTTAGACTCTAAAACCAAAGAACAACTTGATAGAGGAATTCGAATTGTTGAAATGTTAAAACAGCCACAATATTTCCCATTATTAGTCAGTCATCAAATTGCTATTATTTATGCTATTAATAATGGATATGTTGATACTGTAGATGTTGACAGAATCAAAGATTGGCAAAAGAAATTTTTTGATTTTTTTGATATGAGCAAAAAAGAACTTTTAGATAAATTAATTAAGGATTGGAACAAAGAGATAGAGGAAGAATTAAAGCAAGCAATTCAAGAATTTATAAGAAAAGAAAACAATGCCGATTCAAATTAAGACAATAAAAAAAAGAATTCAGTCGGTTAAGAATATTGGAAAGATAACCAGGGCTATGGAGATGGTTTCTTCTTACAAAATGAAACGAGCGACGAAACAAGTATTGGCGACGAGGGCTTACGCTAAAATTGCTTTAGAACTTTTGGTTAATATTAGACAAGACAAAAATATTCTACATCCTCTTTTAGAAGAGAGAGAGGTAAAAAAAATTCTCGTTATAGTGTTCGCTTCCAATAAAGGTCTTTGTGGCAGCTACAATAGTAGTGTTTTTAAAAAAGTAGACGAATTTGTAAAAAATCATTCCAATGCAGAAATAGATTTTATTACTATCGGAAAAAAGGCTGAAAAGAGAATAAAACAAGATTACGGTAAACATATAGCTAGTTTTACAGATATTCCAGAGAAACCTTTTATTGAACAGGTTTTTCCTTTCAGTCGTTTGGCAATCGATGGCTTTATCGATAAAACATACGATCAGGTTAGTATCATTTATACCGATTTTGTTTCTTCTGTTAAATATGATGTTTTAGTCAGAAAGCTTTTACCAGTTTCGGAAAAGGTACTTTATGAATTAATTAATCGGATAGGGGAGAATAAAGATGAAAAAATTATTGAAAATAAAAATTTAGCAAACTATTTATTTGAACCTGATACGAATAGTGTTTTGAATCAAATTTTGCCGCATTTAACTGATATGCAACTTTACCAGAGCTTGCTCGAATCGAACGCTAGTGAGCATTCTTCTCGAATGATAACAATGAAAAGCGCTTCCGAAAACGCTTCGGACATGATTGATGATCTTTCGTTTTCATTCAATAAAGCCAGACAAGCATCAATAACGCAAGAGATTTTAGAAATTGCTTCTGGTGCAATAGTTTCCAATAATTAAACAAATTAATAATTTATTTTTTATATAATTTTTTATGAACAAATCATCTGTTTCTGGAAAAGTATCTCAAATTGTTGGTCCCGTTGTAGATATCTTTTTTAAAGAATCTTTACCGAACATTAACGATGCACTAAAAGTCAAAGACAGAAATGTAATTTTAGAAGTTCAACAACATATAGGATCAGGACAAGTAAGGGCAATCGCTATGAGTTCAACGGACGGAATGTCAAGAGGACAAGAGGTAATTGCTTTAGGCGAGCCAATCTCTGTTCCCGTAGGAAATGCTATTTTAGGAAGAATGTTTAATGTAACTGGCGATCCAATTGATGGTAAGGGGAATCCTGCAACCAAGAAAAGGTATTCTATTCATCGCCCAGCACCAAAATTTGTTGATCAAAAAATAGATTTAGAGGTTTTAGAGACAGGAATCAAAGTTATTGATCTTATTTGTCCTTTTTTAAAAGGTGGAAAGACCGGTCTTTTTGGTGGAGCAGGCGTTGGAAAAACTATTGTAATCCAGGAATTAATAAGAAATATTGCGCATGAACACGGTGGATATTCTATATTTGCTGGAGTTGGAGAGCGAAGTAGAGAGGGAAATGATTTATATCGAGAAATGAAAGAATCCGGAGTTTTAGATAAAACAGCTTTAGTGTTTGGTCAGATGAACGAGTCACCTGGAGCAAGAGCACGAGTTGCTTTAGCAGCATTATCTATGGCAGAATATTTTAGAGACGAAGAGAATAAAGATCTTTTACTTTTTATTGATAATATTTTTAGATTTACACAAGCGGGTTCTGAGGTCTCTGCACTCTTAGGCAGAATGCCTTCAGTAGCTGGATATCAACCTACGCTTGCTACGGAAATGGGTAAGCTCCAAGAAAGAATTACATCAACTGAAAAGGGTTCTATTACTTCGGTTCAAGCTGTTTATGTGCCGGCTGATGATTTAACAGATCCTGCTCCTGCGACAACTTTTTCACACCTTGATTCTACCGTTGTTTTAACCCGTTCTTTAGCCGAGTTAGCTATTTATCCCGCTATTGACCCGTTGGATTCTAGATCAACGATTCTTACTCCGGAGATTGTTGGCGAAGAACACTATTTTGTCGCCAGCGAGGTCCAGAAAATTTTACAACACTATAAAGATCTCCAAGACATTATTGCTATTCTTGGAATGGAAGAATTATCAGACGAAGACAAACTAATAGTTTCTCGTGCTAGAAAAATTCAGAAATTTTTATCCCAGCCATTTTTTGTAGCGGAACAGTTCACTGGTAGAGAAGGAAAATATGTTTCCATGAAAGAGACAATTCAAGGATTTAAGGAAATTATTAATGGCAAACATGATGATAAGCCAGAGTCATCTTTTTATATGAAAGGGAATATAGAAGACATTAAAGAAAGTTAAGATATTTTTATGAGAAAACACTTACATGTTAGAATTGTAACATCTGAGAAAGTTATTGTGAGCGATAAATATATTAGTGCAACTGTTCCTTCTATAACAGGTGAATTGACTATTTTAGTGGGGCATATACCAATAGTTACTCCTATTAAATCAGGAGAAATTATTCTTAAAACAGAAAAAGGACAAAATACTTCTCTTTCCATTTCTTCCGGAATTTTAGAAGTTAGACCAAATTTTGGAATAGTTATTTTGGCTGATCGAGCAGAAAGAGCTGAACACATTGATCTCGAGAGAGCAGAAAAGGCAAAAAAAAGAGTGGAAAATTTAATGGAAGAAAGAAAACACGAGGTTGATTTTGATTACGCTATGTTACAGTCAATGTTAGGAAAAGAAATATCTCGTATTAATGTAGCCAAAAGATACAGAAGAAATAAAAAAACTTTTTCAACAAAATAAATTTAAAATTATTTTATTTGTAAATATTATTAAAAATCGTTTTTCGAGCGGTTTTTGTTTTATATCAATTTTTTGGAAAGAATAATGGTTAGTGCTATGATAGATTTGCCAATGATTAGTAATAATACTAATGTTAAAAAATAATTAAATTAATAAATTTGTATGTTTGAAAAAATGCAACAATTAAGAGAAATAAAGAAGATAAGTGATTCTCTTTCAACCGAGTCAGCAGAAGTTGAAAAACAGGGAGTCAAGGTCGTTATCAATGGAAAAATGAAGATAGATAACATAGAACTTAATTCAGAATTAACAAAAGAAGAGCAGGAAAAAATATTGAAGGATTGTATTAACGAGGCGATGACAAAAATACAGAAAATTGTGGCTAGTAGAATGTCCGCAGTAACGGGATTAATGGGATAAGAATATAATATTATGTCTTTAAGTATAGGAATTGTTGGTTTGCCTAATGTTGGAAAATCAACCTTATTTCAAGCAATAACGAAGAAAGAAGTTGATTGCGCTAATTATCCGTTTTGTACGATAGATCCAAATATCGGCGTTGTTGCTGTGCCAGACGAAAGAATAGACAAGTTAGCCAAGCTCACTTCGTCGGCAAAAAAGATTTATACAATAGTAGAATTTGTTGATATTGCTGGCTTAGTAAAAGGGGCAAGTCAAGGTGAGGGATTGGGTAATAAATTTTTAGCCAATATCAGAGAGGTTGATGCCGTTCTTTACATTTTGCGTTGTTTTAGCAATAAAAATATTATTAACACGCAATCAGCAATAGATGTTTTCGGAGACAAAGAAATTCTTGATACAGAAATGGTTTTGAAAGATTTGGAAACAGTTGAAAAAAGAGCTAAAGACATGGAGAGAGAACTTAAGTCAAAAACAAAAGAGAAAAATATTGAAAGAGAGTTTGCCGTTTTAAGCAAGGCTAAAGAATATTTGCAAAAAGGAAAGTGTTTATTTGAAGTGGAGTGGCTTGACGAGGAAAGAAAGATTTTGAACAGCTATCAATTATTAACAATAAAACCAAGATTATTTTTATTAAATGGTTCAGAAAATGAAATTCCAAGTAGCGTCATAGAGAATTTTAAGAAAAATAATTGGCCATTTTTAGTCATTGATATTCTTACTGAATTTGAAGCAACTGATTTTGATGAGGAACAACGGATTTCGTTTGGTTTGCCAGCAGAATTAAAAATAGATATTTTGATTAAAGAATGTTATAAATTATTGAATTTGATTACTTTTCTTACTACTGGTCCAGACGAAACTCGTGGTTGGACATTGAAAAAAGGAGAGAAAGCCCCTCAAGCTGGTGGAGTTATCCATAGCGACTTTGAAACGCATTTTATTAAAGCAGAAGTAATCAATTGGTTAGAACTTATTAATTCAGATGGATTTTCTAAAGCAAGAGAAAGTGGCTTAATCCGTACAGAGGGAAAGGATTATGTTGTTCAAGACGGAGATGTAATTGAAATAAAAGCAGACGCTTAAAGATTATGGAACAAAAGGGGCAACAAAAATTGAATCCTATCTTTTCAGTTTCTGAATATATAGAATTCCTTAATTTAGGATTGAAGAAATTTGGAGTTGCAAAAATAACAGGAGAGGTTACCTCTATCAAAATGGGTCCCACTGGACATGTTTATTTTGCTATCAAAGACAAGTCAGGTAATGCTCTTATAAATTGTATAATTTGGAATAACAATTATCGTTTATGTGGAGTTAAAATTGAAGTAGGCCAAGAGTTAGTTATGAGCGGATATCCTGATATTTATGCTCAGAATGGAAGACTAAGCTTTAAGGCAAGCACGATTGAGCTTAAAGGAGAGGGGGCGTTAAAAAAGGCTTACGACGAATTAAAAAATAAACTGGACAAAGAAGGTCTTTTTAGAGAAGAGAAGAAAAGAGCAATCCCAGATTTTCCTACGAAAATTGGCGTTATTACTTCAAGACAAGGAGCGGTTATTCACGATTTTCTTAATAATTTGGGAAATCACGGATTTAATATTAAAATGATTGACGCAAGAGTTGAGGGACAGGAAGCTGTTAAAGAAATATTAAGCGCAATTAAACAATTTAAGGAGCAAGATATAGAAGTTTTAGTTTTAATGCGAGGAGGTGGATCGTTAGAATCAATGATGCCTTTTAATAACGAGGTGTTGGTGAGGGAAATAGCAGATTTTTTTGTTCCAGTAATAGTTGGAGTTGGACACGACAAAGATGTTTCTTTAATCGCCTTGACTTCCGATGTTATGGTTTCCACTCCCACTGCAGTAGCGAATTTATTGAATCAATCATGGGATCAATCCTTTTTATTGTTAGAAAGGCGAGAAGCAGATATTATGAATCTTTACAAAGAGATGGTGGTTAATGCTTTTTCTGTCATAGAACAGAGCTTGAGGATTATTTATGAAATTAAAGATTTAATTTTTCAAAAATATAGAAAAATTGATGCAAACGCAAGAATCGCTTTCCAGAGATTTTTTTATTCTTTAGAAAAGAACAAAATTAATTTAGAAAATTCATGGAAAGAATTAGTTGTATCAAAATTTGAATCATTGATATCTGTGATTAATCACGAGATAGATAATGTTGCTAAGATAATTTTTTTCAATAATCCAAAAAGACAACTCAAGCTCGGTTATAGTATTGTGCGTTTGAATGGGAAGATACTAAAATCCGTAGAAAATGCAAAAATTGGAGAAAACTTAGATGTTTGTTTATCTAATGGATTCATAATTTCTACAATCAAAAAAATCAATAAAATTAATAAAATTAAATAAAATTAAAATGATTAAAGAAAATATTAGCGCACAAAATTTAACCAAAAATTTGAAACAACTTACAGATATTACTACATGGTTTAATAATCAAGAAGAAGTTGATATTGAAGAGGGGTTGAAAAAAGTGAAAGAGGCAGCGGCACTTATTAAAACAAGCAGGAAAAGATTGAAATCTATCGAAAATGAGTTTGAAGAAATTAAAAAAGAGATAGATATTGACAATAAAGAATAAGCAAGGGTTTAAAAGATTTAAAATAATTTAATTTATTTATAAAAATATGATTAATTTCGAAGAATTTCAAAAATTAGATTTAAGAGTGGGGGATATAATTGAGGCAGAAATATTGGAAGGGTCTGATAAGCTTTTGAAGTTGAAAGTAAACCTGGGGACTGAAGAAAGACAGGTTGTAGCGGGGATTAGAAAAGAATACAGCCCCGAAGAATTGATTGGCAAACAAATCATTGTAGTCGCCAACTTAGAACCAAGAATTTTATTCGGCACAGAAAGTCAAGCAATGCTTTTGGCTGTAAGAGACGATGAAAAATTGGCGCTTTTAAGGCCGGACAAAAAGGTCTTATGCGGAAGTAAAATTAGTTAAAATGTTTGAAGGAAGATAAAAAATTATTTTTAAGCATTTTTCGTTGACTTTATGAAGAGAATGACATATACTACAAATATCTTAAGTAAGGAGGAGCGGAGCATAGTGACTCCCATTAACAGATTTGTTAGCAAGGGGCATTGATCCCCAGTGCCCGATGCAGACTTCGCTTTTTACTTAGATTTGTCGTAATTAGCGACTCAGCTTTAGCAGTCAACTATCTTACGACAATCACACAGAACAACGAGCGAGAGTTTTTCAAAGAGATACATTTGGGGAAAATGCTACTTGAAATACTCTCGCTCCCCAATCTTTTATTTTTTTGTATAACAAAAGCACATTAAAGGTGTTTTTTTGCTTGGTTATCCGCACTCTTTTTTGTTAGGATATAAAGAGATAAGAATAATTTATTCTTAGATTTAATTTTCTAATCACGCAAACAGTAAAATATTTTAGTATTTTTGTTTGTTTATTAAAATATATTTACAATTTTATGCGTGACTGGTAGAATGGGAATATTAAAAATTAATACAATAAAATGAACAAGAAAAACATTTTTATTATCATAGCTGTGATTTTGAGTATAATCGCTATCGCCACGATTATTTATTTTAATAGTAAGGATAAAGAATCCGAAATTAATAACGAAGAAAAGGAACAAGCCGTTCTTGAGCAAGACGGATTTTCTATTAATATTCCAGACGGTTGGGAAGAAATCAATGGCGTGCAAGGAGTTTTGGCTATGATTTCCAATGTTAACGAAGAAAACGAGGATGTTGCTTTGCAAAATATGGGTTTTAGAACTTATTTTGCAATTGCTTACGAAGATGCCAAAGAAATTGATTTGGGAACATATGCTTCTATGATTAAACAGCAGGTAATTGATGGTCAGCCAGATTTTAAAATTATCTCTGAAACAGAAGAAAAAATTAATCAAAAAGATGGTTATATCATAGAGGGAGAAATTTTTAAAGAGGGAAGTGAATTTAAGGTTTTTATAGTTGCAATTAAAGGGATGGGTGATAACATATGGTTAATAACATTTAATACTGCTCTAAAAAATTGGGAAAAATATAGTAGTATTTTTAGAGAAACAATAGAATCATTTAATATTAAAAAAGAAATGATAAAAGAAACTAATCAAGAAAATAGTGAGGTTGGTATAACAATATTGGAACAAGGGAGCGGAGAAGAAGCCAAAAATGGAGATATAGTTATCGTTGATTATGTCGGCACATTAGAAAACGGCACTAAATTTGATTCAAGCATAGACAGGGGAGAGCCATTTACTTTTACGCTGGGAGCTGGTCAAGTTATTCAAGGATGGGATTTAGGAGTTAAAGGAATGAAAATCGGAGAAAAGCGAAAATTAATTATTCCGTCTGCTCTTGCTTATGGAGAACAGGGTGCTCCGGGCACTATTCCAGCAAACGCGATTTTAATTTTTGAAGTTAATCTTTTGGGAATTAATGAATAAAATTTGTTTTTGTTCTGTTATAGTCGTAAAAATTATTTTATAAAAAAAAGAGACGCCGTGTATGTTTACACACGGCGTTTTTTGTTTATTCATCTTTCGGAGGTGGCCAGAATTCTATGGAGTTACGAAGTTCATCAAAACCGAGTGAACCAAGTTGTGTGAAATGATCAGTTTTTTTCAAGTTGGTAAACATAATCATTTCTCGAGGAACAAGCAAAAGTTGAGCAGATATTGGAATGGGAGCAGATGGAATTGTTACGCGATAAAATAATTGTCCGTCGCATTCTATCGTTCCTGTAAGCCATCCGTAGAACCAATTACCACCCCACTTAACAAGCACAACGCTTTTTGCTTTTTTGGCCTTAATTCCCAAGAGTTTATTGATAATCTTATTGATTGGATGAGTAAACATTATGATATATCCTATCAGAATCATAGTGACAATAGAAAAGGCGCCACTCAATACCCACTGACAGAAAAGGTTAGAAATAATTTTGGCAACAGTTATTAGCCAGAATTCGAAACTTTTTTGAGCAATATAAACAGCAAGATAACCCAGGGTAGTGGCTGTTAATCCCCATAAAAACGCCTTTCTGATTTTCATATTTTGACCTCCTTTGTAAACGAGCTGTTTGATAAGAATTTAATAACAAATTAATTCTAAGCTTAAATTAGAATTTGTCAATTAGATATGAGAACACAATCAATTCTAATTTCTTGTCAAAAAGTATATCAAAAGTTAATATAGGGTATAGAATTAATTTTATAAAAAATGGAAAAAGAAATTACTTTAAGTGATGTTAAACTAAATCCACAGATTAATGAGTTTATTAAAAGGAGTACTCAACTTTTAAGACTTTATCATTATACTGACCATGGAATTGAGCATGCTAATTTGGTAGCAGACAGAGCTTATTATTTAGCGAAAGAAGTCAATTTTTCAAAAAGAGAACAAGAGCTTTCTGCCATTAGCGGATATGTCCACGATATGGGAAATTTTTTGGATAGAAAATATCACGAATATTGGGGAGCTATTCTTTTTCAAACAATTTTTCAAAACAAAATTTTTACTAAAGATTTGGTTACTATCATGCAGGCAGTAGCTAATCACGACAATTGTTATGTGAAGATTGTCAGTTCAGTAGCAGCCGCAGTGGTTTTAGCAGACAAATCTGACGTAAGGAGAACGAGAGTTATGGAAAAAAATAAGGAAAATATTAAAAAAGATATTCATAACCGCGTTAATTTTGCTGCGACAGAAAATAAGTTTAAGGTTGATAATAAAAATAAAATAATCACTTTGAAATTAAAAATTGACACAAGTTTTGTGCCAATCATGGAATATTTTGAGATTTTTACTCACAGAATGGTTCAGTGCCGAAAAGCAGCAGAATTTTTAAATTACAAATTTGCTTTAGTGATTAATGATTTTAAACTGCTTTAATCATTTTGTGATTTTCCACTTTATTTCTTTTTCTTCTCCAGCGAATTCTAACCATTGTCCATCTCTATCAACTACAAACCATTTTTTCTTAGCCTCTGACCAAATCATCGGATCGTTTCTAAAGTAAGGTTTTTTCACCACTTCTTTTGGTTTTAACCTATCAAGTTCTAACCATTTTTTGAATACAGTTTCAATTGCATAATCCAAGTTTCTTGAGTTTGCCCATTTGGCTACAATGTCTATGGCTTTTTTTCCTTTTT
The DNA here is from genome assembly GCA_964563465.1 of uncultured Candidatus Saccharibacteria bacterium. Taxonomy (GTDB): domain Bacteria; phylum Patescibacteriota; class Minisyncoccia; order Minisyncoccales; family PEYH01; genus JAYENY01. Next base: position 28,526 of record CAZLVZ010000004.1, read on the forward strand.
TGACAGAACCAGCTAATTCTAAGAGTTGTTTCGCGGGACGAGTAAACCTGGAATATATTATTTTTCTTTTTTTTGCGTTTTTTTTAATCTCTTCCAAAGATAATCCCTTGCTATAGAAGTAGTGATTAACAATTTCCTGAATTGCTGTTTCTTTTATTTCTTTTTTTGTATTTTTTTTAGACATACCAGTGGAGTGTTTTCCTGTTTTTAAGTATATCGCTTAAAAGAAAAAACAGCAACAATGGCTGTAAAAATGGAACTGTGGGGTCGTATCTTCTGATGATACGACCCCTGCTCAGTAGACGAAGAACGGGGGATTAGTCCTTCGCTACAATATAATGTGCTTTATTTTCCGAAGGAAGGTTCGGCAGTAAACTGCTCGCGGACTCGAACCGCAACTGCATATCTCGAGATTTCTCTGCGAGATCGGGACTAGCGCCCCACTACAGTCGTCAACCATGAACTCGAACCTTCTCTTCGGTGCTGTAGGGAAGCGGGATAGAACGCTTCTGTAATATTAGTATATATCATTTAACAATCTTGTCAAGTAGTTATCAATAGACCCGGCTTAGTGACAATCACTAGGCCGGGTCTATTGTGTTTGGGCTGTTCTAATTTTGACAATTTTTAAAATTACTGTAAAAAGAAAATAGAATGTTTAGTGAAAAGCCCTTTTGGGATGGTTCTTTTTCAAAAGAAGAAGGAGGAAGCATGAATGGTAGATTAGAGGTAATCACGGGATGTATGTTTTCTGGGAAGACCGAGGAATTAATCCGGCGAATAAAGAGGGTGAGGATTGCCCATGGCCATGTGCTTGTTTTCAAGCCGACAATCGATGACCGTTATAAACAAAACGCGATTGTTACTCACTATGGCCGCGAACTTGATGCCCATCTTTTTATTCCAGGGCATGAGTCGTTTGGTACTCTAAAAGAAGTCATGGGCGAGAAGAAGTTGCGTGGAGCAACGGTCGTGGCTTTTGACGAGGGGAATTTTTTCTCCGACAAGTTGCCAGCGTTGTGTGAAGTTTTAGTTGCGGAAGGTAAACGAGTAATCGTCGCTGGATTGGATCTTACTTTTGCGGGCAAGCCATTTGGGCCAATGCCGGCATTAATGGCTCTGGCAGATGATGTAGCCAAACTGCACGCTGTCTGCGTGAAGTGCGGTGAGGACGCTACTCGTACTCAACGCTTGATTGACGGTAAGCCAGCTCCATTGAACGACGAAGTAGTCAAAGTCGGCGGTCTTAAAGACTACGAAGCTCGTTGTTTAGATTGTTGGGAAATAGGATAATAATCCTTTTCTGTGTTAGCCCCGATGATGTTTGTCGGGGCTTTTTTTT
>CAZLVZ010000005.1:0-24718 GCA_964563465.1 uncultured Candidatus Saccharibacteria bacterium
TCCGAGCAAGTTTCTGCTTGTAGAGTATTGCGCAACGGACAGCAACAGCCCTTGAAAGCAAGCTCGGCTTACCGTCTGCTCTCATACCTATACCAAAGCCAATCACAACATCCACGCCACCTTGGGGCAAAGAATCTTCTCTTCTTTCAAAAATCTTTGCCAAAGGCGATACTAACACATCCAGAAATCTATCCGGTTTCATTATCCTCTCCTCCTATTTTTTTGTTAATGTCCAGATATAAAAACTTTACCACCTATTTCTTATTCTGTCAAGATACGGCTACCAGAGGACGTGATGGCTATCATGTGCTCAAAGTGAGCAGAAAGAGAATTATCTACTGTTTGAAAACCATAACCATCCGGAGCTTTTTTAATTTTATTAGAACCAATAGTTGCCATTGGTTCTATGCAAATAACCATTCCTTCTTTCAATTCATCTCCTTTTCTTCTTTTGCCATAGTTTAAAACTTCGGGTTCTTCGTGTAAATCCTTGCCAATGCCATGGCCACATAATTCTTTAATAACTCCAAAACCTCTTTTAGACAAATAGCGTTCTATAACATTACCAATATCCCCTACTGTATTGCCCGGTCTTGCTTTTTTAATCGCAATGTTCAAAGATTTTTTCGTTGCCCTAAGTAAGCGTGCTGTCTCTAAAGGAATATCTCCTACTGGCACTGTTGTTGCCATGTCGCTATAATATCCCTGATGAATTAGTCCTATGTCTAAAGATAAAATATCACCATTTTTTAATTTATAATTAGAAGGTATTTGATGGACAACCACTTCGTTAACAGAGGTACATAATGTGGCTGGAAAATCGTTATAACCTAAAAAAGCAGGATTTGAACCTGATTTGAGAATAAGTTCTTCAGCGATATTATTTAATTCTTGAGTAGTTACACCGGGCTCAACTCTTTGCTTTACTTTCTCTAATACTTCTGCTAAAAGTTTGCCCGCTTTAGTCATCTTTTTAATTTCTTCTGGAGTTTTAATATAAATCATTTAAGTTTTTTTAAAATTTCTTGATAAACATCTTCAATTGATTGTTCTCCGTTAATTTCTATTAACAGTCCTTTCTCTTTGTAATAATCAACAACTGGCAAAACCTCTTCCTTGAACCATCTTAATCTTTCCTTTACTCCCTCCGTATTGTCATCCTTTCTTGTGTATAATTCTCCTCCACATTTATCACACTTCTCAAGCGTTTTGAATTCGCCAACATAGGGCAAAACTCTTCCACACTTTTTACAAATTCTTCTTTTTGTTAACCTATCTATCGCCTCTTGTTCTGAAACATTAATAAAAATTACTTTTTTGTTATCGTCCCAATCATACCATTCAAGTGCCCAGTCAACCATCTGTGCTTCAAATATGGTTCGCGGACTGCCATCAAAAATAAAACCATTAAGTTCTTGTTTCTGCTTAAATTCTTCTAACTTATCCATCCAAAGTTTAAAAATTACAGGTGTTGGCACTCTCTTCCCAACATCAATTGATTCAGCAATTCTAAGCCCTGTATAATCCTCTTTCTTTTTGCGCGCTCTTAATAATTCGCCACTACCGATATATTCCAACCCAAAATCTTTTAATAAAAGTTCTGTTTGAGTTCCTTTTCCAGCACCAGGAGGACCAATCATAATAATCACTTGTGTGTTATTTTGCATATTAAATAGTTTCGTATTCTCTCATTTGTAATTGCGCATTTATTTGTTTTACTGTATCTAAAACTACAGCCACAACAATTAAAAGAGATGTTCCTCCGATTAAAAATCCAAAAGTTGCCACACCAGTAGCTCCCCTAATAAGATAAGGCATAATTGCGACTGTGCTTAAAAATGTTGCTCCAATGAATAAAACCCTATGAAGAATATATGTTAAAAAATTCGCGGTCGATTCTCCGGGTCTAATCCCGGGAACAAACCCCCCCATTTTTTTCAAATTATTAGATATGGCCTTGGGGTCAAAGGTAACCATTGTATAAAAATAAGTAAAAGCAAAAACTAAAATAAAATAAGTCGTTCCCCAAGCAACTTGATGGTTTTGAAAATTGGCTACACTTTGAGCAATTTTACCTATAGCTCCCTCCTTGCCTGCCAAAAAATTGGCTATCATTCCAGGGAAAAGCATTATTGATAAGGCAAAAATGATAGGAATAACACCCGCCGGATTAACATTAAGAGGTAAATAAGTAGATGCTCCACCATACATTTTGTTACCCCTAACCCTTTTGGCATAAGAAATAGGAATATTACGCCTAGCTTCCGTCACTAAAACAATTCCAACAATGATTAGAAAAGCGGCTACAAAGAAAAATATGTAGCTTGGTATTTGTGCAGGATCCCAATTAGATGCAAATTGATAAATATTAATCGGAACGCTTGAAACAATTCCTGCAAATATTATTAAAGAAACGCCATTTCCAATTCCTTTCTCTGTAATCATTTCACCCAACCAAACTAAGAAAAATGTTCCCGCTGTTACGGTAACGATAGAACTAATCATCATAATGGACGACATTTGTCCAATGGCTCCTTGCCTTTGAAGCAAACTCAACATTGCATATCCTTGCATTATTGCCAAAGGTATTGTTAAAAAACGACCATATTGGTTAAATTTCTGCTTCCCTGCCGCCCCCTCTTCTTTATAAATCTTTTCCAAAGCCGGAAAAATCATTGTTAAAAGTTGAAGAATAATAACTGAAGTAATATATGGACCAATTCCAAGCATAACAATAGAAAGCTTGGCTAAAGTGCCACCTGTAAAAACATTTAATAAACCAAACATTTGAAATCTCTGGAAAAATCCCTCTAAATCTTGAATATTAATTCCTGGCACAGGAATATTCGCCATTAGACGAAAAATAAAAAGCATTGCCAAAACAAAAATAATTTTCTTCCGCAAATCCTTTATCTTAAAAACTTGAATTAGTTTATTAAAATTCATAATATTTTACCTCCTACTTTCTCAATGTTTTTCTTAGCTTGTTCGGAGATCTTACAATTTTTAACAAGCAACTTTTTGCTTAAATTTCCTTTTGCCAAAATTTTCACTTTTGGCGTCCGTCCCTTTATTTTACGAATTATATTCTTCGCAACCAAGGTTGCTGGACTAACAACTTCATTTTCTTGAAATTTTTCTTGAAGAATAGCTAAATTAATCATTTCTAAAAATGATTTTTTGTCTCCCAATCTATATCCTCTTAATTTTGGATATCTTTTAATCACGCTTCTAATTATAGGTTCTTTGCTACTGCCTGCTCTTGATTTCTGTCCTTTCATTCCTCTTCCAGAATAAGTCCCGCGTTTACCTCCACGGCCAATGCGTTTCTTTGCCTTACGGCTATTTTTCGTTTGAATTTGATGTAATTGCATAAATTTAATATTGAAAATTCTATTTCTCTTCTATGGCTTCTAACTTTTGTAAAGCTATTATTGTTGCTCTCGCATTGTTTAATTTATTTCTTGTTCCTCCTAAAATTTTAGAAGAAACATTTTTAATCCCAGCCAAAGAACAAATCTCTCGAACGGTTCCACCTGCTACCAATCCTCTCCCAGCTCTTTGTGGCCTTAGAAGAACAACTGCAGCGCCAAATTTCGCCTTTACATCGTGCGCAATACTGCCTTCTTTAGTGATAGGAACGATGATTAAATTCTTTTTAGCTTTTTTTGTTGCTTTCTCAACTGCTTGAGCAACATCTAATCCCTTAGTAACGCCAACTCCTACTCTATTTTTTTTATCACCAACTACTACTACAGCCCTAAACCTCATCTGTTTTCCTCCTGCAGTCACTCGAACAACTCGATTCAAACTAAGAAGCTTTGAATCAAATTCATCTTTTTCCCTTGCTTGTTTCATTGAGTTTGGTCTTCTATACATAGATATAAATAATTAAAATTTTAATCCTTCTTTACGAGCTCCCTCTGATAATGCCTTGACTCTGCCATGGTATTTGTATCCCCCTCTATCAAAAACAACTTTTGAAATTTTCTTTTCTATCGCTTTCTTAGCAATCAATTCCCCTACTTTAGTAGCGATATCAATTTTGCCCTTTATCTCTCCTTTCTTAATTTTTAATTCCGCATCTTTTGCAGCTCCAATAATTTTATTCTTATCATCGTCAATTAATTGGGCATAAATATGTTTGTTTGAACGAAAAACACAAAGCCGAGGACATTTATCACTCCCGTGTATTTTGGCTCTTACTCTTTTATGTCTTTTTTGTCTATTAGAAATCATAACAACTTTTTTATCATTATTTAAGCGGTCCCTTCAGCTGCCCTTTTGCCCACCTTTCTCAAAACCTCTTCCCCTAAATATCTGATACCCTTACCTTTATATGGCTCCGGAGGCCTTACTGCTCTTATTTGAGCAGAAGTTTCTCCCACCAATTGTTTGTCTATTCCCGAAATAGTAATAATATTTTTCGTCACAGCAAGTTCAATGCCTTCTGGTTTGTCAATATTAACCAAATGAGAAAACCCCATCTCCATTACTAATACATCACCCTCAATCCTTGCCTTATATCCTACGCCACGAATTTCTAATTCCTTTTTGTATCCTTCGGTTACTCCTTTAACGGCGTTAAAAATTAAACTTCTTGTTAGTCCCCAAAAAGCTCTTGATTCTTTTGTATCTTCTTTAATACTTACGACAATTTGCTTATCTTCTATCTTAACATTTACTTCTGGACGAAAGCTAAAAACAAGCTCTCCTTTCGGGCCCTTAACCGTAATCTTTTGTTCTTCAATCTTGACATCTACTCCATTCGGAATATTAACTGGTTGTTTTCCTATACGTGACATAATAATAATTTTGTTATAAAACTTGACAGATTATTTCTCCTCCAATTTTTTTTCTTCTTGCCTCTCTCCCTGTCATTAATCCTTGTGGAGTTGAAATAATTATTATCCCTCGCCCACTTCTGGACAAACGAATTTTTTTAACTGGTAAATAAATTCTCCTTCCGGGCTTAGAAATTCTTTTCATTTCTCTGATAATCGGTTTTTTATCTTTGTATTTTAGACTAACCCTAATATTTTTCTTAATCTTACCTTGTTTTTTTTCTACTGCCTTAACAAATTCTTTTTCTAACAAAATATTCGCCAATTTATATTTTAAATTAGAGTAAGGAATATCTACACTCGTATGCGAAACCGCCTGAGCATTCTTTATTCTTATTAACATGTCTGCAATTGGGTCTGTCATATTTTAGAATTCATTTATCAATGATAAAAATTTTAATAATTTTTGAATCTTTTTTACCAACTTGACTTTTTTATTCCTGGAATTTCGCCTTTATTTGCCATCTCTCGAAAACAGATTCTACATAAACCAAATTTCCTCATATATCCCCTTTTTCTACCGCAACGAAAACAACGATTGACAGTTCTTGTGCTGTATTTTGGTTTCTTCTTTGATTTTACTATTTGTGATAATTTAGGCATCTTTTTTAATTGGAAATCCTAATAATCTAAATAATGATAATCCTTCTTCTTTATTTTTGGCACTTGTGGATATTACTATTTCTAAACCAAACATTTTTTTTGTGTCTTCAGCTACAATCTCTGGAAAAACAATCTGTTCTTTTATCCCCATGGTTAGGTTACCATCTCTGTCAACAGAGCTTGACTCAATTCCCTCGAAATCTCTTGTTCGTGGCAAAACAATATGAACCAACCTATCTAATAAATCATACATTTTCTGTCCGCGCAAGGTTACCTTAGCTCCAACTGGCGATCCTTGACGCAATTTGAATCCGGCAATTGATTTTTTTGCTTTCGTTAAAACTGGATGTTGTCCGCTGATTAACGCCAAATTTCCTAAAATATCTTTGAATATTCTTTCTGCGTCTTTCCCACTTTTACCTGCGATCATCCGTCCAAAACCAGTGTTAACAATAACTTTTTTTATTTTAGGAACCGCTAAAATATTCTTATAGTCAAATTTTTCCATCATCGCTGGAATCACCTCTTTTTTATATTTTTCTTTTAATCTTAACATACTAATTGCTTGTATCGATTATTATTTTTAAATTATTTGTTTACACTTTTTACAAACCCTAACTTTCTTTTTACCAATTCCCTTATATCCAACTTTGCTTGGCTTATTACATTTTGGACAAACCAACTTAACATTAGAAACAGAAACAAATCCTAATTTTTCAACAATTTGTCCTTTCTCTCCTTCTTTGCGAGGACGATGGTGTTTCTTCTGGATGTTTATTCCTTCTATCTGAATTCTCTTTTTATCAGGAGACAATTCTAAAACCTTGGCAGTTCTTCCTCTGTCGTCTCCTGTAATTATTAAAACTGTATCTCCTTTTTTAATACGCATAATTTTTAAATAATTTCTCTTGCCAGCCCGGCTATTTTATCAAAACCTTTTTCTTTTATTTCCCTCGGAATCGGACCAAAGATTCTACCTGCTTTGGGATTTTTTGTTTTAGCATCTAAAATAACAACTGAATTTTCATCAAAACTAATATATGAACCATCTCTGCGACGAAACGCCTTTTTCTGTCTTACAACTACGGCTCTAAATTTATCGTGTTTTTTGGCTAATTTTCTTGGTTCAGCTTTTTTAACGGCTACTACTACAATGTCACCCAATCTTGCATATCTCTTGCGACTCCCGCCCAACACCTTAAAACACTGGACTACTTTGGCTCCGCTATTGTCTGCAACATTTAACATTGTTTGTGGTTGAATCATATTTTTTTATCAACTACTCTCCATCGTTTATCTTTTGAGATTGGCCTACACTCTTCAATGACAACCTTATCTCCTGTTTTATGCTCGCTTTTTTCGCTATGCGCCTTATACCTCTTGTGGCTTTTGTATCTTTTCTCATACAAGGAATGCTTCTTGATAGTTTCCACCTCAACAATAACTGTTTTCTGCATTTTATCAGATACCACCGTTCCTTTTAATTGTCTCTTACTCATGTTTTTTTTCTTTTAATATGGTTAAAATTTTCGCTACATCTTTTCTAAATCGTCTTATTTGTCTAACGTCTTTGACTTTGCCAGCAGCTAATTCAAATTTTAAAACCCTCAGCTTTTCTCTATGGTCAGCAAGCATTTTCTTCAACCCTAATTCTTTTTTCATTCTTAATTCTTTAATTCCCATGTTTAATAAATTTAGTTTTTATTCCAAACTTATGTCCAGCTTTTCCAAATGCTTCTCTTGCTATACTTTCTTCTACTCCGCCTAATTCAAAAATTATTCTGCCGGGCTTAACCATAAATACATAATGGTCAACCGAACCCTTGCCACCCCCCATAGGAACCTCTACCCCTTTGGTTGTCATCGGTCTATCTGGAAAAATCCTTATCCAAAGTTTGCCTCCTTTTTTCAAATATCTAATTATTGCCCGACGGGCAGCTTCAATCTGTCTGGCGGTTATTCTCTCGTGATCCATTGCTTTCAATCCAAAATCTCCAAAAGCAAGCTCTGTCCCACGAAAAGCATTTCCTTGATTTTTGGATTTATGCCATTTTCTATGTTTTACTTTCTTAGGATTTAACATAATTTATTCAAATTTTTCCCCTTTATAAATCCAAACCTTTACTCCGGTAGTCCCATAACTACAAAATGCTTCCTTAAACCCATAATCAATATCTGCTCGTATCGTTTGACGAGGAAGCCGTCCTCTTTGTAACCATTCAACACGGGAAATACTTACACCATTTAATCTTCCCGACACTTGCACCCGAGCCCCCTTAACTTCTTTGCATCCTTCAATCATAGAAAGAGATTGTTTCAAAACTCTTCTAAAAGGAAGTCGTCTTTCTATTCTTTGAGCTATCCATTCGGCCGCTAATGGAGCGCTAATCCAAACATTTTTAATTGACTTTACTTCAATCTTTAATACTTGTTTTTCATTTAATCTCTCTGCTAAAATTTTATTCTGTAATGTATCTCTTAGTTCCACTATTTGTTGTCCACCTCTGCCAATAATCAATCCAGGTCTGGCAGAAAAAATTATTATATCAATTTTGTTTGATGACCTTTCAATTTCAATTTTTTCTATTGATGCGTCTTTAAGCTTCTTCATTAAAAATTTTCTAATCTTAAAATCCTCTTCTAAATATTTGGAAAAATGTTTATCGCTAAACCAACGAGAATCCCAATCGGCGAGTTCTCTTAGTCTAAATGATTTTGGGTGAACGCTTTGACTCATAAAAATTTCTATTTTTTAATTTTTTCTTTTTTAGTTTCTTTTTCTGTTTTACTTTCTCTTTCTTTTAAAACAAGATTAATATGGCTTGTCTTTTTTTGTATTGTAAACGCCCTTCCCATTGCTCTGGCTCTCCATCTTTTTAATTTTGGACCCTCATCAACAGTAATCTTTGAAATGTATAAATTTGAGTCATCAAGCTGAAAATTATTCTTAGCATTAGCAACGGCTGAATGCAATAGTTTTCCCATTGGTTGAGCCGCTTTTTTGGACATATAACGCAAAAGAATTAATGCCTGCTTTGCATCTTTTCCTCTTACGGAATCAGCAACCAAACGCACTTTGCGTGGTGCAATTCGTAAATTTTTTAATTTTGCTATAATTTCTTTTTCCATTGAAGTTTAGATTATAAACTCTATTATTTTATTTTTGATTTAGATTCTTGTTCCTTTTGCATTTTTCCACCATGTCTAATAAATTTAGTTGTTGGAGAAAATTCTCCTAATTTATGACCAACCATATCTTCTCTCGCCGGAACAGCAATAAAATCTTTGCCATTATGAACTTCAAAAGTAAAACCAACCATTTCTGGAATAATCACGCAATCTCTTGCCCATGTCCTAATGGCTGTCTTGTCCCCTCTTTTCATTTTTTGAACTTTCTTTAAAAGTTTTTCATCTATATACGGACCTTTTTTAAGTGATCTGCTCATTTTATTTTCTTCTTTTAATTATGAATTTATTTGTTTTCTTTCTTTTTCTCGTCTTTTTGCCTAATGCTATTTTACCCCAAGGTGTTTTTGGATGCTTTAGGCCAATGCCCGCTCTACCCTCTCCACCTCCATGAGGATGATCGTGCGGAGTCATTGCGGAGCCTCTAACAGTGGGTCTTATCCCTAAGTGTCTTTTTCTGCCCGCGCTTCCAAGTTTAACATATCTATGCTCTGGACGCGAAAGCGCTCCCACAGAAACAAAACATTCTTGATGAATTTTTCTAAATTCCCCAGAAGGCATTTTTATGTGGACATATTTTCCTTCAATTCCCATTACTTTTGCCGAAGCGCCAGCAGATCTTACTAATTTGCCACCTGCTTCTGGAACAAGTTCAATGTTGTAAACATCGGTTCCAATGGGGATATTCTTAATTTTCATCCTATTCCCAGTATCCAAGGGAGCTTTTTCGCTTGCTATAATTTCGTCTCCTTTTTTAAGTCCTTGCGGAGCTAAGTGGTATTCTTTTTTTCCATCTTTGTATTCAACTAAAACAATAAATGCTGTTCTATTCGGGTCATATTCTAAAGCAATAACTTTTGCAGGGATATCAATCTTTTTTCTTGAAAAATCAACTAAACGATAAAGCCGTTTTGCTCCTCCACCCTTATGACGAACAGTAATTCTACCTTTATTTCCTCTACCCGATTTCTTTTTTAACGGAGTAACCAAATTCTTCTCTGGTTTTTTTTTGTCCAGAGAAGAAAAATCTTCTCTTGTTGCGTGCCGTCTTGATGGAGTTGTTGGCTTATACTTTTTCATAAATTTGTTACCGTGGCAAAATTTCTATTTCTTGTCCTTTTTGGATTATAACAATTGCTTTTTTATAACCCTTTCTCCAACCGTGCGTTTTTCCTAATCGTCTTTTTTTTCGTGGAACATTAATTATTCTTACTTTTTTAACATTAACCCCGTAAACATCTTCAACTGCTTTTTTAACTTCTATTTTGTTTGAAGAAGTAAAAACCCTAAATACATATTCATTCTCTTTCGTTAAATCACTTGCTTTTTCTGTAATATGGGGTCTTTCCAAAACCTTCCAAGCAATTTCAGATTTAACCTGCTTTTTGGGTTTAACAACTTTTGTTTCTTTTTCTTGTTTTGGCTTCTCTTGTTTTTTCTCTACCGCTTTTTTCCCTTTCTTTTTCGTCTCGCTCTTTTCTATGGTTGGTTTTTTAATCTTTTTTACAACTTTAGGAGGAACAGATTTGATCTCTGTTTTTTCTTCTCTCTTTTCAACCCGTTTTTTGAACTTTTTTTCTCCTAATTCTTCTTTATTTTTAAAAATATTAAAAATTGACATATTATTTTACAAAAGTATCTTTAATACTTTTAATAGATTCCTTTAATAAAATTAAATGCTTAAAAGAAAGCACATCTAAAACATTTAAATTACGAGCTTCAATGAGTTGAATCTTTGGAATATTTCTTGTGGCCTTCAAAAGATTTTCATCTTTTTCGGCTGAAACCACAAGAGCGCTTTCCATTGTTTTCTTTTTGTCTTTTTTTAATAAAATTTCTAAAATCTCAACAATAGCTTTTGTTTTTGCTTTCTCAATTTTAATATCATCAACAACTAATATTTCGTTGTCTTTTACTTTGGCCGAAAGTACAGAAAATAATGCGGCTCTTCTGATCTTTTTAGGTAAATTCTTCTTATAATTTTTTTTATTTCTCGGACCAAATGTTACTCCGCCTCCAACCCATATTGGAGAACGAGTAGAGCCATGTCTTGCCCTGCCTGTCCCTTTCTGTTTCCATGGTTTTTTGCCTCCACCTCGCACTTCACCCCTATCTTTAGTATGGGCTGTTGCCTGCCTTTTATTTGATTGCATGCCAACAAGCACCTGATGTATTAATTCCGGTTTAAAATTTCTTTCAAAGACATCTTCTGGCAACTTTGTTTGCCCTGTCTTTTCGCCTTTTTGGTTGTAAGTATTGATTAACATAATTTAATCTAATGCACTTTTTTATCCTCTAACTTCCAATAGCGTTCCTCTTCTGCCTGGTATTGCTCCCTTTACAGCAATCTGATTTTTTTCTTTATCAATCCGAACTATTTCTAAATTTTTGACTGAAACTCGTTCTGCCCCCATTCTTCCGGGCATTTTTCTTCCTTTTATAACTCTTTGTGGATAAGCCGAACCAATAGAGCCAACTCCTCTTTCCCCATGCTTTACTCCGTGTCCTTTTCCGAATCCATGGAATCCCCATCTTTTTACTACACCCTGAAAACCTTTTCCCTTAGATATTCCTGCTATTTGAACCTTGTCTCCTTGTTCAAAAATGCTTGCATCAACTATATCTCCAATCTTTAATTCGGACTTTTCGGCTCTAAATTCTCTTAAAAATCTATATGGTTTTTTCTTCTTTGTTTTTTTAACTTTCTTCTCTTTTAACTTTTCAAATCCTAATTGAATTGCAAAATATCCATCCCTATCTTCTCTTTTTATGTCAGTAACAAAACATGGCCCTGCCTCAATTAGAGTTACGGGAATTACTTTATCTTCTTTCCATATCTGAGTCATCTCTATTTTTTTGGATAATATAAACTTGGTCATATTTTTGCTTTGTCACTCTTGCTTCAAGTATTTAAAATACCGGGAAACTAACCCGGCATCATGTCCTTTCAGGTTAGCATAAAATTTTTAGTTATAATCCTTGAAAATCCATATTAAAAATATATTATAATATTAAAGTTTAATTTGGATGTCCACGCCTGTTGGCAAATTCAAGTTCGTTAAAGATTCTATTACTCTTTGATCTGTGTTAAAAACATCAATTAATCTTTTATGAACCCTTGCTTCAAATTGTTCCCTTGCATCTTTGTGAACAAAAGTGGATCGATTCACTGTATATTTATGAATTTCTGTCGGCAAAGGAACTGGTCCACAAACTTTAGCACCATAACGCAAAACTGTCTCAACAATTTGCCGAGCGCTTTTATCTAAAACCTTATTATCATAAGCTTTAAGCTTAATCCTAATTTTAGATACCGATGCCTCTTTCTTTTCTTTCGTTTTTGTTGCCATATTCAAAGAACAGTTCAAAACCCCCCAAATGGGGGGTCAATGATTATTTAATAATTTTTGTTACTACTCCAGCTCCAACAGTTCTGCCACCTTCTCTGATAGCAAATTTCTGTTTCTCTTCTAATGCAACTGGAACAAGTAATTTAACACTTAAATTAGCAGTATCTCCTGGCATTACCATTTCCGTTCCTTCTGAAAGAATAACATCTCCAGTAACATCTGTAGTTCGGATATAGAATTGTGGCTTGTATCCCTTGAAAAATGGTGTGTGTCGTCCGCCCTCTTCTTTAGTTAAGATATATACCTCTGTTTCAAATTCAGTATGAGGTGTAATTGTTCCTGGCTTTGCCAATACTTGACCCCTTTCCACTTCTTCTTTTTTTAACCCTCGTAATAATACTCCAACATTATCTCCTGCTCGCCCCTCGTCTAAGGTTCTCTTAAACATTTCTATGCTGACAGCAGTTGTTTTGCTTGTATCTTTAATACCAACCAATTCTACCTCTTCTCCTGATTTAACTATTCCCTTTTCTATTCTACCAGTAGCTACGGTTCCCCTACCTTCAATTGACATAACATCTTCAATCGCCATTAAAAATGGTTGGTCAATCGGTCTTTCTGGTTCTGGGATATAGTCATCTAATGCCTTTGCTAATTCTATAATTGGTTTGGCTACTTCGTCGTCAGCAGAAGTTGCATCTAAGGCTTTTAAGGCAGAACCACGAATAATTGGAATTTCGTCTCCTGGATATTCGTATTTCTTTAACAATTCCCTTATTTCTGATTCAACTAAATCAATCATTTCTGGGTCGTCAACAGAATCACATTTATTAATAAAAACGACTATTGCAGGTACGCCTACTTGACGAGCCAAAAGGATATGCTCTCTTGTTTGAGGCATAGGGCCATCAACGGCTGAAACTACTAAAATAGCTCCATCCATTTGAGCGGCGCCAGTAATCATATTCTTAATATAATCACTATGTCCTGGACAATCAATGTGAGCATAATGCCTCTTTTCTGTTTCGTACTCTACATGGGCAATATTAATAGTTAATCCCCTGGTTTTCTCTTCTGGTGCAGCGTCAATCTGATCAATCCCTTTTTGAGAAGACCTTAATCCTTTTAAATCTAAAACCTTTAATATTGCGGCCGTTAAGGTCGTTTTTCCATGATCAACATGACCAATTGTCCCAACATTAAGATGGGGTTTTGTTCTCTCAAATTTTTCTTTTTCTGCCATAATTTTATATACTCTCGCTTCGTCTTTCTTGATTAAGAAAAAAACGGAACGAATAATGATTAATTATTACTTAGTTTACTTAAATAATTAAAAAAGTCAAGCTTTTTTAGATAGAAACATTTTTTATTTTATCATTAAAATGGTAAATCCTCAACAGTCAACTCGTCTGAAGGCATTTCTTCCTTGGTAAGCAATTCAGTGCCTTGAATAATTTTCTGTTCCTTTTCTATTTCGGGTTTTTTTTCTAATGCGCTATTTTCATCTTTCGCACTATTGGCGTCAAGGGAAAACGAATGTTCAAGCGTTAACTTTCTCTGTTTCTCTTTGAATAAAGAAACTATCAAAATTGGCTCATTATTTTCTACTATAATTACCTTCCCCCCCTCTCTCTCCATTATTTCTTTAAGTTGTTTTAAGTCCATAATAATTATATTTTTTCCTATTATTTAAGACATTGTGTCAAAAAAAGAGAAAAAATTATTTAATTGTTTAATTATTTTTAACCCTTACTTTCAACTATTTTTTGAGTAATATTGCCCGGCACTTGATCGTAATGGCTAAATTCCATTGTGGATCCGCCTCTACCGTGAGTCATAGAACGCAAGGCAGTAGCATAACCGAACATTTCCGCCAAGGGAATCGTTGCTTCAATTACTTTCATCTTTCCCCTATCAAAACTTTTTTTAATGCCACCTCTTTTAGAATTTAAATCGCCAACAACATCACCGAAACACTCTGTTGGTACAATTACTTCAATCCGCATTACTGGTTCAAGTAAAACGGGTTTTGCCATTTTGACAGCAGACTGTAATGCCATGGAACCAGCTATCTTAAAGGCCGCCTCGGAAGAATCAACGTCGTGGAAAGAACCATCATAAAGAGTTACCGATGTATCTACCAGAGAATAGCCAGCTAAAGCTCCCTTACTCATTGCTTCAATAACCCCTTTGCGAACAGCTGGAATAAACTCTTTTGGTATTGCTCCCCCCTTTATCTCATCAATAAATTCAAAACCCTGTCCTCTTTCTTTTGGTTCAACTCTTAACCAAACATGTCCGTATTGACCCCTTCCACCACTTTGTTTAATATATTTCCCCTCTGCTTTTGCTTCTTCAAGAATTGTTTCTCTATAGGCAACTTGCGGTCTGCCAACATTAGCCTCCATACCAAACTCTTTTTTCATTCTATCCACTAATATCTCTAAATGCAATTCCCCCATACCAGAAATAATTGTTTCGCCTGTCTCTTCTTCTGTTCTAATTTTAAAAGTTGGATCTTCTTCAGATAATTTTTTCAAAGCCATACCAAGTTTTTCTTGGTCATCTTTAGTCTTTGGTTCAATTTTAATAGAGATTACCGGCTCTGGAAAACTAATCTTTTCTAAAATAATTGGGTGTTCTATATCACAAAAAGTATGTCCCGTCCCGACATCCTTCAATCCTATTGCGGCTGCAATGTCTCCCGCAAACAATTCTTCTACTTCTTCTCTGTGATTAGCGTGCATTCTAACCATTCTTCCTATTCTAACCTTATCTCCAGTAGTTGAGTTCAAGAGCGTAGTTCCAGAAATTAATTTACCTGAATAAATACGAAAATATGCAAGGGTTCCTACAAAAGGATCGGTTGCAATTTTAAACATCAAAGCGGAAAATGGCTCATCTTCACTTGCTTTTCTTTCAACCAATTCTCCAGTTTTTGGGTCCTTGCCTTTTACTGATGGCAAGTCAGCTGGACCTGGGAAATAGTAGATTATAGCATCCAATAATGGCTGAATTGCCTTATTTTTTAGCGCAGTTCCACAAAAAACAGGAATAATTTGATAATCGATAACTCCTTTTCTAATTGCTTTTCTAATTTCTTCAACAGTAATTTCCTTGCCCTCTAAATATTTTTCTAAAAGTTCGTGGTCTTCAGTTGCTACTTTTTCTAACATTTTTACTCGCCATTCTTTTGCTTTTTTCTTTAAATCTTCCGGGATGTCCTCAATGATAATTTTTTCTCCATTTTTCCCTTCAAATTTCATTGCCTTCATAGTGATTAAGTCAATTACTCCTGAAAAATCACTTTCTTCGCCAATCGGAAGTTGAACGGCCACTGCATTTGGAGTAAGACGATCCCAAATTGTTTGTATGCTATGTTCAAAAGAACCACCCGTTCTGTCTAATTTATTAATAAAACATATGCGAGGAACTTTGAATTTATCTGCCTGATGCCAAACTGTTTCTGACTGCGCTTCTACTCCTGCCACACCATCAAATACAACTATCGCCCCATCAAGAACCCTTAAAGAACGCTGAACTTCAGCTGTAAAATCAATGTGTCCGGGAGTATCGATAATGTTTATTTTATATTCTCTTTCTTTGCTCTCGCCATCTTCTATCGGACTCCAAAAACAAGTTGTTGCCGCAGAAGTAATAGTGATTCCCCTATCTCTTTCTTGTTCCATCCAATCCATAACTGCTTCTCCCTGATGAACTTCGCCAATTTTATGAGAAATGCCGGTGTAAAATAAAACCCGCTCGGTTACTGTTGTTTTACCGGCGTCAATGTGGGCAATAATGCCAATGTTCCTATATTTTTCTATTGAAAATTTCTTAGA
This sequence comes from uncultured Candidatus Saccharibacteria bacterium, assembly GCA_964563465.1. Classification (GTDB taxonomy): domain Bacteria; phylum Patescibacteriota; class Minisyncoccia; order Minisyncoccales; family PEYH01; genus JAYENY01. Next base: position 15,826 of record CAZLVZ010000005.1, read on the forward strand.
CATATTAAAATCTAAAATGAGCAAATGCTTTATTGGCCTCTGCCATCCTATGAACATTCTCCTTCTTCTTAATCGCTTTCCCTGTATTGTCTGCTGTTTCCAATAATTCTTTTGCGAGTCGTTCTTTCATAGAACCCTTACCTTCTCTAGCTGCCTGAATTATCCAACGCATAGACAATGCCAATCTTCTTTCTTTTGAAACTTCTACTGGCACTTGATATTTAGCCCCTCCAATTCTTCGTGATCTAACTTCTAATACTGGAGAAGCGTTTTGAATAGCTTTTTCAAAAATATCTATTGGATCTTTTTTTGTCTTTTCTTTCAAAATATCAATAGCTCCATAAACAATTTTTTCGGCTATGCTTTTTTTACCGCTTTCCATAACATAATTAATAAACTTAGCAACAGTAATATTATTGTAAAGAAAATCTGGAATCAATTCGTTTTTTTTATACTTAGACATATTTTTTAATTCGCTTTTTTAGTTCCATACTTACTTCTTCCTTGTTTTCTTCCCTCTACTCCCCCTGCGTCTAATACACCTCTTACTATATGGTATCTTACTCCGGGCAAATCTTTAACTCTTCCACCTCTTACCAAAACCACAGAATGTTCTTGAAGATTATGGCCTTCTCCCGGAATATAGGCGCTCGCCTCCATCCCATTGCTCAAGCGAACTCTGGCAACTTTTCTCAAAGCAGAGTTAGGTTTTTTCGGAGTAACTGTAAAAACCTTAAGACAAACTCCCCTCTTGAAAGGAGAAGAATATTTTTTTGGTCTATTTTTTAAAGTATTAAAACCAAAAACCATCGCCGGAGCTTTGTTCTTTTTCTTCTTTGACTTCCTACCTTTTTTAATTAGTTGATGAATCGTTGGCATATTTCTTTTACAAGTAAAATGCTTTAATTAAAAATTAAAATTACAAATTCTATTAAATTAAAATGTAAAGTAGTTTAGAGATTAACAAAATTAAGGAAAAATGTCAAATTCAAATTCCTGTGATTAATTTGATTATCCAAAAAACCGCTGAACTGATATATGGAAAAACAAAGAAGATAACAAAAATCAATAATAAAAAGCCATATCTAGTCAAAAAGATTTTCAGATTTTGAGCGCTTCGTGGCAAAAAGGTAAAAAGAATATGTGAACCATCAAGTGGTGGCACTGGTATTAAATTAAAAATGGCAAGTATGAGATTAATTTGGACAATGTAGAGAAAAATAAAACTAATGCCGGGCAAGATATAAAGAATTGGTAAAAATCTCAAAGCCAAACCAAATATTAAGGCCAGAGAAATGTTTGCTAATGGTCCGGCGATGGCGACTTTAGCTCCTCCATACTTTTGGTCCTTAAAATTATATGGGTTAATCGGCACTGGTTTTGCCCAACCAAAAATTATTCCCCCAGCTCCCATAAGAGACATTAAAATCAAAAATCCTGGCAAAAGAATAGAACCAATCGGGTCCAAATGTTTTAATGGATTCAGAGTCAATCGCCCAGCTCTCTTTGCTGTTGAATCACCTAAAGAATAAGCAACCCAACCGTGAGCCACTTCGTGGAAGACTACTGAAAAGAGAAAAATAATTATTATAATTGCTAATTGAATAAATTCCATGTTTTTCTTTGTTTGCCCATTGTATCAGAATTCTCTTGCCAAATCAAAAAAAATAGATTACAATCCTCTATGTATTCAATATTTAACAAAAACTATGCCTAGAATTTGTGCAATCTGCGGAAAAAAATCAACAATGGGTAGGAAGTATAATAAGCTGATGTCAAAATATAATCCTACTCCCAAAACAAGAAAAAGAGCAAATCTTCAATGGGCTGTTTTGCCTTCTGGTGAAAGAGCCAAAGTTTGCACTCGCTGTAAAAGAACGCTTTCAAAGAAAAAATAAAGTAAGCGGGGTGCATGTGACCTCTATGTTCAAGTCATAGTGCCCCGAATCTTTTAGCAAAAAAAGAATGGAGAATCATCTCCGTTTTTTTGTGTTAACAAACAAAAAAAACAAAAAATCCTTTTTTGATAAGGATAAAATCAAAACAAATTTAATGTTGATGAATGTGCTCTAAAATGATATTCTTAAAATAATCTTAAGTTATTAAATCTATGAAAAATTATAGTTTTAGAATAATAATTGAACCTGATGAAAAAAACACTTTTCATGGTTTCGTCCCCTCTCTACATGGCTGTCATACTTGGGGAAAAACATTTGAAGAAACTCGTGAAAATCTTCGCGACGCCATAAAAGCATATGTTCTTAGTCTAATTGAGGATGGAGAGTCTATTCCTCAAGAAAAAGGATTGGAAGCATTTGAAACAATCTCAATAAATCCCTTAAAAAAATCGGTGACCTATGCCTAAGCTACTAATTATCAAAAGTAAAACTTTTGTAAAAACATTAAAGAATTTAGGATTTGTAAAACATCGACAACGAGGCACTCTAAGAGGCATTCTAAGAGATATTGAAATTTCACCAAATGAATTCATTAAAGCGCTGAAGAAATAATATTATTCTTCCGCAAATTTTCAGCAAAAAAAGAATGGAGAATCATCTCCGTTTTTTTGTGTTAACAAACAGAAAACAAAAAACGCGATATCACTAAGCCGGGTCTATTGCGACCATAGTGGAAATAAAAAATCCTTTTTTGATAAGGATAAAAGTTTAGATATAAAATAATGGAAAATATTAGGGGGACAAAGCTTGTGAGATTTGCTTTGTCCCTCTTCATCTTTATCAGCGCTGACGCTTAGCTGGACGATCCCAACGGAAAACCTTTGGTTCGTGTCCAATACGATGAGGCTTTGATTTAGAACTCCTGCCAAACTTATCATCGAGTTCTCGATTTTGGCGATCCACTACCCCACAAGCCGCTGAAGTTCTCGTGCAAAACGTTGCTGTATGTTTCACAATATCTCCCCCTTTTTGTTTCCTTAAGCTCTGAATTATTTCAGGGACTAAGGGAATAAAAGGATGGAGGATAGGGTGGCGTTATTGTAAGGAGGTGTGTCTAGTGAAGAAGCACTTCCGAACGCTTTGCCACCCTACCCAATGAAGGAGCTCTCGTACTCCATGGAACAATCGAAGAAAAACTATTTTAACTTCCCTTCGATTGCTCCAGGAGGTAGGAGCAACCATATATAAAATGTACTACTAATTTACAGTTATATTATATCACGACACTATCAATCTGTCAAGTATTTTAGCTAATTATTCTCTCCCACCTATCTCTCCCGCGCCAATACAGACATCTTTGTTATAAAAAACCGCTATTTGCCCTATGGTAACTGCTTTCTGCGGTTCATCAAATACTAATTCCCAATGAGCGGAAGTCCGACTTCCGCAAATTAATTTTGCTTTGGCTAATGGCTGTCTATAACGAATCTTTGCCTCAACTTTTAATGGTGCTTTTATCTTCTTACCAGAAATAAAGTTTACATTTGATAATATAACCCTCTTGCTAAAAAGTTTTAAATCGTCAGAGTTATCAGTTACTATTAAAGTATTGTTTTTTACATCAAAATTAGTCACCCAAAAAGGTCCTCCTGGTAAATTTACCCCCCTTCTTTGTCCTATAGTATAAAAATGAAGACCCTTGTGCTCTCCTAAAACATTCCCTTGTGTATCTTGAATTTTTCCGGGATTAGAACCAATTTCTTTTTCTAAAAAATTAGGGATAGAATTATTGTTAATAAAACAAAGGTCTTGACTTTCTTTAACAGCTATTTCAATCCCCTCTTTTTCAGCAATAGTATAAATATCTTTTTTCAAATAATCCCCTAAGGGTAAAATTAATTTGGCTAATTGAGCTTGACCTAAAAAAGCCAAAAAATATGTTTGGTCTTTTTCGTTATCTTTTGCTCGCAATAACTGAAATTTGCCGTTTGATTCTTTAATTCGCGCATAGTGGCCAGTAGCAATATAATCGGCTTTCTTTTTTTCAGCAAAACGCAAAAGAGCAGAAACTTTCACATCGCGATTACAAAAAACACAAGGATTTGGTGTTTTATTATTTTTTAAACTTTCTAAAAAATAATCTATAACTGATTTTCCAAATTCTTTAGAAACATCAATGATAAAATGAGGGCAATTATATTTTTCACAAACTCGCTTGGCTCTCTTAATACTTTCTTCTGAACAATAAACATTTTCTCTTAAACTCGTCTGCCCGCCTTCCCAATAACCAAACTTTAAAGAGACCCCTAAAACTTGAAAACCTTGTTCTTTTAAAAGAAACAAGGCTACTGAAGAATCTACTCCTCCAGACATCCCTAAAACAACTATTTTTTTATTCTTGATCATCTTGGTGCAGTTCTTCTTCTTTTTCAATCCAACCCTTATACTTTTCTCTTATGGCTGTTTTTTCTTTTTCCAAAGTTTGATGTCTTTTTTCTATCTCCTCTGGAATTAATTTTTTATTTTTTAAAAGATAATCATATATTGCCTCATGTAAGGCATCTATCGCCAAAACAGAACAATGGATTTTTATAGGAGGAAGTTCTCCTAATTGTTTTAAGATATCCTCTTTTGTTAATTTCAACATTTGACTTAAGCTTTTTCCTTTCGCTAAATCAGTTACAATGCTACTGGAAGCAAGAGCCGCAATGCATCCAAAAGTTTCAAATCGGATATCAGTAATAACATCGTCTTTTACCTTTACATACAACCACATAACATCTCCGCAAGTAGGATTTCCGACCTTACCCACACCATCTGCGTCCTTTATTTTCCCGTAGTTATGTGGATTTCTGAATGCATCAATAACTTTTTTAGAATAAGGCATATCTTAAAATGGAGAAATTTCTCTTAATTTTTCAACTATTTTAGGTAATATCTCTAAAACCTTATCAATCTCTTCTTCTGTGTTAAATCTACTCAAACTAAATCGCACCGTGCTATTAACTTCTTGTGGAGGTAATCCAATAGCTAATAGGGTTGGATCCAATTCAAGGGATTTAGAGGCACAAGCTGAACCAGTAGCCACAAATATTTTTTCTAAATCCAGAGAACCAGCAATTGCCTCTCCTTCAATCTTGGAAAAAGTAGCATTCAGAATATGACACAATCCTTTTTCGTTTTGCGGTCCATTTATTTTAACTTTTGAAATTTGAAGCAACCCCTCTCTCAATTTATCTTTTAGTTTTTTAATATATTCAATGTGATTTTTATCCAATCCAATTTTCACTGCCTTAGCAAAACCAACAATTCCGGGAATATTATCGGTGCCAGAACGCATGCCCCTTTCGTGCCCTCCACCATGTTGCCATGGTTGTATTTTAGTGCCTTTTCTAATATATAAAGCGCCAATACCTTTCGGCCCATGAAGTTTGTGGCCATTTACGCTGATTAAATCAATCGCTTGGTTTTGAACATTAATATCTGTTTTAGTATAACTTTGACAAGCATCAATATGAAAATAGACATTATGTTTTTTGCAAACGGCTCCGAGTTCTTCTAAAGATTGAATGGTACCAATCTCGTTTTGACCATGAATTATGGAAACCAAAATCGTTTCTGGTCTAATTGCTTTTTCTAAATCTTCTATCTTAACAAATCCTTTCTCGTCAACTCCTAAAATACTTATCTCAAATCCCTGCGATTCAAGCCATTTGCAAGTATTTAAAACAGACTTATGTTCAATCTTGGTGGTAATAATATGCTTCCCTTTATCTTTGTTCGCAAAAGCAATGCCTTTAATTGCAAAGTTGTTTGACTCTGTTCCGCCAGAAGTAAAAACAATCTCTTCGGGACTGGCACTAATTGATTGAGCAATGGTTTGTCTTGATTTTTCAATTGCTTCAGCTGCAATTTGTCCCATTTCGTGAAGAGAAGAAGCGTTACCATAATCCTTATCAAAAAAAGGAAGCATCGCTTCCAAAACAATGGAATCAACTTTGGTGGTGGCTGCATTGTCTAAATAAATTTCTTTTGGCATTTTAGTAATTAAAACAATAGACCCCGCGCTTTCATCTTGGGTTTTTCCGGATAAATATTCTAGGTGGGTGTTCGCATGAATAACCCACGGGTCATTCAGATTAGAACTCCCTGAAAATCTGTAGTGCCGGAAAATGATCCAAAACATAGCAACGGGGTCTATCTATACAATACCGATATTTAGGGCTCTCTGTCAAGAATATTACATTACATCATCTTCGGCTCGCTTATAGTCAAAAATTTCTTCCGGTGCAAACCAAAAACTTATTTCATGTTTCGCTTCCTCGGGTGTTTCAGAGGCGTGAACTAAATTGCGAATAGATCGTTTATCGCGATTTGCTGCAGTAGCATCATCAACAGAGAAATCTCCACGAATAGTTCCCATATCAGCGTCTGCAGGCATTGTTGGCCCAGCAATTTTTCTTACCATCTTAATTGCGTGAATTCCCTCTATAACCATTTTAACCATTGGTCCAGAAGTTAAATATTCAATTAACCAACTCCTCACTAATTTTCCTACCTCTAAGGCATCGGCGCTACCTAACTCTTTTTCAGTATCAAAACCATATTCTTTGTAATTGTCTAAAGTTTTTCCACCCAATCGCTTAATCCAAACTTCATCTTGAGGATAGTGTCCATCTACTTGGTCCTTATTCGCCCAAAACATTCTTAAGGCAATAATCTTTAGGCCTCTTTTTTCTATTCTACTAACAATTTCTCCGGCCAATCCCCTTTTTACTGCGTCGGGTTTAAGAATAAGAAGGGTTCGTTCTTTTTTTGGATGAGACATATATCTTTTTCTTTACTTGTTTGTAAAACCTTTATACCAGATTCCTCAAACCTTGACAAGACAATCGCAGAAGGATGACCATAAGAATTATCTCTGCCAACAGAAATAACAGCTAAATTTGGCTCCACTGCTTCCAAGAATTCTTCTGAACTTGATGTTTTACTTCCATGATGAGGCACCTTAAGAATCTCTGCTTTTAATGGGATTCCCTGCTCCACCAATAAATGCTCTATCTTTTTAGAAATGTCGCCCGTGAATAGAATTTTCTCAACTTCTGTGTTCAGCATCATAACAATGGATGTATCGTTCATGGCACTAACTTCTCTCCCCTCTAACGATTCAAAGGGGTACAAAATTTCAAATCGTCGTTCATCTGGCAAAGAAACTATTAATCCCTTTTCTGCAATCCAAATCTCTGCTCCTTCGTTTTCAATAGCTTCTTGCCATTGTTCAAAAAGTAAACTTGTTCCCTTAGCTCCAGTCCACAGAATATTCTCCACCTCATAATTTTTCAAAACCTCTAAAAATCCAAAAAGATGGTCTTTGTCTGAATGCGTTAAAACAATCAAATCAATTGTTTTGTCCCAAAAAGGCATTCTTTGTTCCAACTTTTTAGTAAGCGTGTTATCTGGTCCCCCATCAATTAGAATTTGATGCCCTTGCGAGGTTTCAATAAAAAAACTATCTCCTTGTCCAATGTCTAAAAAACAAACCTCAAAACCATTGTCTTGAGATTTTTTAAAAATCACTGACCAAGAAAAAACATTGATAATAAGTAAAACAATTAAAATGGTTGTTTTCTTTTGCATTATCTAATTCTATCTGAAATCTCTTTAAAAACAAAGCTACTGGGAATTCTCTTCTGTAGTTTCTATGGTAATCTAATTTTTATATTTAACTTTGAGAAATTTTTCCATTAAGATACCGTTAATAACAGAGAATAAAATCATATAAAAAGTAAGAACTATAACAAATGAAAGTCCAAAATAATAAATCATCATTGGTAAAATAGAAATTTTGACTGCTCTATTATAAAAAAAAGCAACAATAAAAGCATCTCTCATCCCATTTTCCTTGAGCTCTGATAACAAGGGATACCACATATACGAAGGACCAGTAGATAAAATTCCTCCAGTAATCGATATAAGCCATCCCTTGAGACCAGCATTTTTCCCTAAGGATATGGTTATTTTTTTCGCATTAAAAAATAATCCCGAAATAAACATAAAAAAAAGAACTATGGCGAATATAGGAAAAATCTGTTTCAAAAGTTCTAAAAATGCTAAAAATGATTCTTTTGCCAAAGAAAAATTTACTAATGTTAAAACTAAATATAGAGCTATAACTGATGCAAGGAAAATCCATTTGCTTTTATTCTTTTTTAGAGAATCTTTTTTCATAAAAAGGATAAAGTTAAAGTGGTTAAAATAGCGATGATTAACGCACTAAAAAAACTCATAAGATTTCTGATAATGGCAAATTTTTTCCCGAATATCATAGATTCCGCGGGCAATTGAATTGTTCCAACACTTACCCATGCCAAGATAAAAGCAATAACAGCAATTAAACTCACTCCATGATTCAAAAGTTCACCGCCTATGATATAGCTTGTTATGGGTTGACCAATAGCAATACTTCCTAATGTTGCCCCGAGTAAAGGATCAATAATCTTATTGCCCGTGAAGACAATATTATAAAAACTCTTAGGCACTGCTGTTATAAATAAAGCAACCAACAGAATAACTCCCAAAATCATTGGAATAATTTGCTTAAAGCTTTTAAGCGTTTTCGTAAAACTTTCTTTTATTTTTAATAACGACATTTTGAATATCTAAAGATTAAACTCTTTTAACGATTCTTATTGCCTTGCCTTCCACTATTGCTTTCGTAACTTTTTGATAAGCCGAAGAGAGAATTCTTTGAAAAGTGCTCTGGGATGTATTCATTTTTTTAGCGCATTCAATTTGATCTAAATCTTTAATATTTTTCAATCGTAAGGCCTCTACTTCTTCAATAGTTAATTCAACAACTTCCAAATTTCTCATTGGCACTCCTTGTGGTTTATAATATCTAACATTTGGACGAAATCTTATTCTTCTTCTGCATCTTGGTCTTGGCATAATTTTAAATTTATATTATTCTAATTTAAGAAGGCCTTTTCCCCGCC
>CAZLVZ010000005.1:24818-27967 GCA_964563465.1 uncultured Candidatus Saccharibacteria bacterium
CTATATTCTATGCCTTCACTTGGATCGGCGCCATAATTATGCCAACTCCCATGGTAGATGTTTCTTCTTTCCTCCGCCGCATCACTGACAAATACAAAATTGCAGCCTCTTGAATATTCTTTAAGGCCTCTTCAAAGCTATTGCCTTCAGAAATACAGCCAGGCAATGCTGGAATAGTAACAGTATAGCCACCCAATTTACTATCGGGCTCAAAGATAGCGGTATATTGATAAACTTTTTTCTTCAAGGTCTTTTGTTTCATACGACCCTATAATATCATTCCTATATTCCAAGTCAAGCTCGTATTGACAAAAATAAGCTTCAATTACGACAACGGCAATACGCGCTGGTGCCTTTTTTCAAAAATAAAAAGATGGCGAAGGGCTAACCTCGCCAGCTTATTAATTAATAAAAATTTGGATTTAGCAAATAAAATTAAACTAAACCCAGAGCCATGGCTATGCCTAATCCTAGAATAACCAACCCTGAGATTAGGTCTAAATATTTTATATTTTTTGCCTGCCAAACTGAGATATCTTCTATCCTTGATAAACCAAAATAAATTATAAGCACAACGGCTATCATTGGTAATACAAATATAAAATTATAGAGCAACAACATGGGAATGGCTTTCAATAGACAAAGAGAAGACAAAATTCCCCCACAAATAATATAAGGACCTATTGTGCAAGGCAACAAAAATATGGTTACAAAAGCTCCGACCAAGAAAGCTCCTTTAGGGCTAGTAATTTTTGAAATAATTTTATTTACTTTAGGAGTAACCTTGCATTCTGCTTTGTTCCTAACGAAACCTCTTAATTTAAGAAATCCTAAAATCATAGCCCCTACCCCTAAGATTTTATAAAGCAACAACCGAATTGAAGTTAGCCCCTGAATAATTTGAAATGATTTAACGATGATTAATCCATAAATTAAATACATTATAAAAACGGAAAAAACAAAAGCCAAGCCGGCTAATAAAATGTTTCTTTTTTTAGCGGGATTATAGGTTAAAATAGCGATTAACATTAAACTTAAAACTGCTAGGGCACAAGGATTTATAGCGTCTATTGCCCCCAAAGAAAGAATTTTAGCTAAAGTAAGCTTTCTTTCAATGGGAATTTCTTTTTCGGCTTCAGCTCTAAAATTTATTGAATTAGAGAAATCAATATAGCCGCCCGACAAAGAGGCTTTTATTGATTCAGCCGAGTTATAGTGAATTTTCTCCGTAACATCCTGAATATTCCTTGCAGCAATCAATTCTTGTAAAAAATTATTAGAGTTAATTTCTTTAGAACTTTGCTCCTTTACAATTTCTCCGTTCCAAGCAAAAATCCATTCATTCTCTTCTCCAAATTTTATTAAAATTCTATTTTGGGTCCATATTTTTGGATTTCCAGGCAATGTTGCTAAATTCAATTCTTTAAAATCTTGAGAATTTCCACTAATTAACGGACAAGGATTTGTTCTCAATCTTTCAATCGCCTCTCTCGTATTGTCCAATATAGATTTATCCCCAATAAAATGCTCACCTTTTTTGAATATTATTAAAGGGATGCCCAAGTTAGAATCATAGTTCTGATTATATTTTTCAAGCAACGGAGCATTTTCTTTCTGCTGATAAATTTCATACTCAATAATAATAAGATTTGGATATTCTCTTAATAAATCTTTAAGGATAATGGGATCTGTTTTGGCACAGTGAGAACAACCAATTCCAGTAAAATAAACTGCACAAATATTTTCCGAAGAAAATTGAACAGTATTTTCTACTTCCTCTGCTAATACTTGATTCTTGGACGAAAAAACAAAAGCACTTAAAAGCAAAAAAAATATTAAGCTAAAAAAAACGCTTTTTTTTGTATTAATTTTCAACATACCTATTTATCTTCTTCTTCAATTTCTTCTATGGCGCCAAAGGGACAAATCTTTGCACCGCCGCATCGTTCTATCTTCTCGTTGTCAAGGATTATTGCTTTCATGTCGTCCCCTATTTTTGTTGAATTAGGACATGTCTGGGTGCAAGTGCCACAACCGAGACATTTTTCTTTATTTATTTTAAATTTTTTAGACATATGAATATATTAATACATTTAAATGATTTTGAAAACTATATCGCTTATCTTTTTTGGTAATAAATATTATTTTAACCAAAGTTGAACAATAAAAAATAGAGCATAAAAGAATAAAAGTATTTTCGCTTCTTTTCTACTAATTTCATTATGTGTCTTGGAAAACAACAAAAATGCTAATATCACCACGGCGCTAAAAATAAAACCACTTAGATACAGCGGAAAAGAATAGTATATTCTAAAGGGACTAATCAGACAAGTAATTCCCAAAACCAAAGTGGAATTAGCAACGATGGAACCAAAGATATTTCCTAAAATCATTTCCTTCTCTTTCATTATTACTGAACGGATACCAAAACTTAATTCTGGTAAAGATGTGCCAAGGGCAACGACCAAAGCTCCTATTAAAATCGGAGGTAAATTAAATGTCTGAGCAAGTCTCCCTGCAGAAAAAACAATTGCCCAAGCAGAACAAAGCATTAGTCCAGTACTGACTAAAAAGATTCCTAAATGCTTAAAAAATAATCTAAATTCTTTTACTGGCTTTTCTGACTCTTCTTGGCCTAAAAATGTTTTTTTAAATCTTTTCTGGGTTAATACAAGTTCTCTCAAATAAAAAACAAGAGCAAGGATTAGAATCGCTCCGTCAACGCGAGATGCTTCGCCATCAAATAATAACAATAAAGGCAAAAAAGCATACAAGCATGCGAACGACGAAGATCTCTGGATTGTCTTTCCTTTAAGCTTAATCTTGCCTCCCAAAAGAACGGCTACCCCAATAATCAGAGTTAAAAGAACGATGTTGGAGCCGATAACATTGCCAAAGGAAAGTTCGGGTTTCTTAAACAGCGCAGCAGTAATTCCTACAAAAAATTCAGGCATTGAACTCACAAAGCCCATAAGCAAAGAAGCAACAATAATCTTTTTCCAATTCAAAAAATCGGCTATTTTCATCAAAGAATTTACTGTCCATGCCCCAGTCTTAGCCAAAGTTATACCAGCTATTATAAATAATAAAATATATAATCATATTAACATAATAAAAATTATTTACCTGTTTCGTGTCTAATAATAAAA
>CAZLVZ010000006.1:0-27596 GCA_964563465.1 uncultured Candidatus Saccharibacteria bacterium
TGGCACGTATTCCATTGGGCCTGCCAAATAACTTAATGTTTTTTCTAATTTACCTGGACATAAAGATTTTGTCAGAAATGCCATTGATGTGGGATTTTTAACGGAACAGGGCAGTGGGGTAGAAAAATTAAACACAGAGTTAAGGATTGTGGCCAAAACATATTCTAAGATTGATGAAGATTCTTTGAAAGAACTTATTAAGGGCCGTAATAAAAAAGAGATTTCAAGATATAGCTTGGAAGTTTGTCCAGAATTATTAAAAGCACCGAGCATTAAGTTCAGTCCATTTTGGGCGCGCAGAGCATCTTCTGAACCCGAAAGCATTGAAATAGGAATCAATTTTTAATAAATTAGCATTTTTTGTTATAAAAAGAGTTGACCTAAAGATTAAATAATGTTATTCTCTTTATCACTACTTAAAAATGGATAAACAAAACAGATTCAATAGAATAGATGGGATAGTAGAAGAAGCGTTGCCGAGCACATTGTTTCGAGTTAGAATTGATAACGATAAATTAATTCTTGCTCACTTAGCTGGTAAGCTAAGGATTCATAGAATTAAAGTTTTGCCAGGGGACAAGGTGGTTGTTGAAATGGCTTCATTGGACGATGATAGAGGGAGAATAGTATATAGAAAGAAGTGAGAATTTATTTTCGAAAATATGAGTTAATAATATTGGCTCGCTTGACGCGGGCTTATTAATAATTTTTTATATGAAAGTTAGATCTTCAGTAAAAAAAATTTGTGATAAGTGTAAAATCGTTCGTAGAAAGGGGCGGATTTATGTTATTTGTAAAAATCCAAAGCACAAACAAAGACAAGGAAAATAAGAACCTGCCTACGGCAGAACCTTGAAATTAAACTATTATATAAAAATGTTAAGGTAGTTTAATTATAAGAACCTGCCTACGGCAGAACCTTGAAATTAAACTATTATATAAAAATGTTAAGGTAGTTTAATTATAAGAACCTGCCTACGGCAGAACCTTGATTCGCTATTGTATAGATATATAATCTTGAATAAATTTATGGCAAGAATATCTGGGGTAAATTTACCTCCAAAAAAACAAATAGAAACGGCTTTGACTTATGTCCTCGGCATAGGAAATTCTTTGAGTAAAAAGATTCTACAACAAGCAAATATTGCAATAGATAGGAGGGTGGAGTCATTGTCAGCAGATGAAATTCATAAGATTCAGGAAGTTATTAGTTCGCAGTATAAGGTTGAAGGAGATATACGCAGAGTTGAAATGATGTCTATTAAAAGATTGAAAGACATTAATTCTTGGAGAGGACTTAGACATAAAAAAAAGTTACCAGTGAGAGGGCAGACGACAAGAGTAAATTCACGAACCGTTAGGGGAAATGTAAGAAAAACTGTTAGCTCTGGAAGAAAGGGAGCGCCAGCTCCAAAATAATTTTTAGATTTTACTAAATGTAAACTTATTAATATTTTTCAATATGGGTAAAAAAAAGGTTATTAAAAAAAGTCAAGAGGAGTTATTGAAAGAGAAGGAAGACATTGAATCAAAGATACAAAAAGGTGTCTCTGAATCTAACCCACAAAAGCATTTACGAGAGGGGCGTCTCTATATTTATTCTTCTTACAACAATACAATATTGACTCTTACAGATGAAGAAGGCAATGTTTTGTCATGGGCGAGTGCTGGAAAAATTGGGTTTAAGGGGACTAAGAAAGGAACTCCATATGCCGCAAATCGGGTAGCAGAATTCATGACTCAAACTATTCAAAAATTAAAATTAGATAAAATAAATGTTAAAGTTAAAGGCATTGGAGGCGGTCGCGAATCAGCGATTAGGGCTTTGGCTGCGCACGGAGTTAATATTATTTCCATAGAAGACCTTACTTCTATTCCTCACAATGGTTGTAGACGGAAAAAAGTAAGAAGAGGATAAAATAAATAAATAAAAATTATAGAACTAAACTATTAGATTAAATTTAATGAAAGATGCAAAATGTAAAATTTGTAGAAGAGCAGGAAAAAAATTGTTTTTGAAAGGGGAAAAATGTTTTTTACCGAAATGCCCAATGATTAAAAAAGCATACCCTCCTGGGAACATAAAGAAACGCAGGCGTCGTAATTTTTCCGAATACGGTAAAGAATTGCGAGAAAAACAGAAATTGAGGAATTGGTACGGCTTAGGAGAAAAACAATTTAGCAATTATGTTAAAGATGTTTTAGAAAAAACTCGCAGAACTTCTTCCGTAGAGCAGAATCCAGCCGAGGTTTTGATTAAAAGATTAGAAATACGCTTAGATAATGTTATTTTTAGATTAGGTTTTGCTGCTAATCGCAATCAAGCGAGACAGATGGTTTCTCATGGACATTTTTTAATAAATGAAAAACGAGTGGATATTCCTAGTTTTCATTTAGAGAAAGGTGACAAAATAACAATTCGTAGCAGTTCTCAAGCAAAAGAATTATTTCAAAAGTTGAAAATCTCGCTTAAAAAATATGAAGCACCGAACTGGCTTGATCTAGATAAAAATAAATTGCAAGCAACAGTTATTGGTTTTCCGACCCTGGAAGAAGTTGCTCCGCCAGCAGAAATATCCTCTATTTTTGAGTTTTATTCTCGTTAAAAAATTTAATAATTAAATAATCAAATAATATGATTTCGTTACCAAAACCCCCAAAAATTATTGAGAGAAAAGACAATGAAGTAACTTTTGTGATTGAAGACCTCTATCCGGGGTATGGTGTCACAATTGGAAACGCTTTACGTCGTGTCTTATTTTCTTCTCTCTCGGGAGCTGCTGTGACTAAGGTTAAAATAAAATCTGTTCAGCACGAATTTACTACATTGCCAGGGGTATTGGAAGACGTTGTCAACATTTGTCTTAATTTAAAAAAATTACGCTTTAAGATACATTCTGATGAAGCACAAGAAGCTACACTTAAAGTTTCTGGAGAGAAAGATGTGACTGGGGCTGACTTTAAATTACCATCACAGATAGAATTGATTAACAAAGATTTGCATATCGCTACACTTACTGATAAAAAGGCAACATTAGAAATGGATGTTTTAGTCCAAAAAGGAATTGGTTATGAACCGCGAGAAATGAGACAAAAAGAAAAACCAGAGATAGGAGAAATTAGTTTGGATGCAATTTATACGCCGATTGAAAATGTAAGTTATAAAGTTGAGAACATGAGAGTGGGCGAGAGAACGGACTTTGATCGTTTATCTATCACCATAAAAGTTGATGGCACGATTTCACCAGAGCAAGCGCTGATTTCAGCAACTGAAATTTTAATTAATCATTTTTCTTTAATCTTTAAAGAAAAAGATGTTTTAACTGGCGAAATGACAGAAAAAAAAGTAAAGAAGATAAAGGTGGTTAAAAAAGTGAAAAAGGCTAAGGATAAATCAAAAAAGATTTTGAAAGAAAAAAAGGTTTCTAAGAAAAAAATTGAAAAACCTAAAAAGTCCAAAAAGCCAACAGCGAAAAAGAAATAAAGTTTTAAGAGAAAAAGATGAAAAAGCGAAAAAAAGGAAGAAAATTTCATAGAGAAGCAGGGCAGAGAAAGGCATTGATACAAGGATTGGCCCGGGCCTTAGTATTGAAAGAGAGAATAACAATAACTGACGCAAAGGCCAAAGATCTTTCTTCATATATTGAAAAGAAAATTAGTAAAGCAAAAAAAGGAGATTTGTCTGCAAGACGAGAATTGCGAAAAACTTTTTCAAACACAGTAGTTAAAAAATTAATTAGTGAAATAGCTCCTCGCTACAAAGAAAGAACTGGTGGCTATACAAGAATTTTGAAATTAGGGCCGAGGAAAAGTGATGGAGCAAAAATGGCTATTATAGAATTTGTAAAATAATGGAAAGACAAACACATACAATTGATGCTACAGATAGACCATTAGGAAGATTGGCGACAGAAGTTGCTATTCTTTTAAGGGGTAAGCAGAAAGAAAACTTTGTCCTTAATCAAGATATTGGTGATTTTATAGTTATAAAAAACTTTAGCAAGATTAAATTTACTGGTAAAAAAATTCAACAGAAGAAATATTATCATCATTCCGGTTATTTGGGTGGATTAAAAGAAAAGCCATTAGATAAGCTTTTTGAAGAGAATCCAACAGAGATAATGATAAAAGCAGTTTGGGGAATGTTGCCAAAAAATAAATTGAGGAAAGAACAAATTAAAAGATTAAAAATAGAATTGTAACAATAGAAATACTTCTCTAATTTTGAATAAATATTATGCCTAAAAAAATAGTAAAACCTACAACTGACAAGACAAAGAAAGAAGAAATAAAAAAAGTGACTAAAAAAATAGTAAAGAAGGTTGCGAAAAAGACAGGCGATAAAAAAGCGTCAAAGACAAGGTATATTGAAGCAGTAGGAAGAAGAAAAACGGCTGTTGCTCGTATTCGCATTTGGCACAATGAAAAGAAAGAAATTTTAGTTAATGATAATGATTATAAAAAATATTTCCCAAGTCTTGAAATGCAGCGAACGATTTTAAGCCCATTAGCAGTAGTGGGGGACGAGAGTGAGTTTAGAATTTCAATAAAAGTTAAGGGAAGCGGGAAGCATAGTCAGGCAGGAGCTATCAGGCACGCCTTATCTCGAGCTTTAATAAAATTTAATCCAGAATTTAGAAAACAACTCAAACAAGAAGGATTTTTGACTCGTGATCCTCGCATGAGGGAACGCAAAAAGTTTGGACTTAAACGAGCAAGAAAATCGCCACAATGGTCTAAGCGATAACATCGAAATAAAAAAGCAGGGCTTTAAAGCCCTGCTTTTCATTGTTGAGCCATTTTTTATATCAACCGCCAAAGGTTGGACTTCCGGAAGTTCTATTTTATGATGTCGCTACAAGAGAAGAGATTTTCATCACTTAAGACAAAAAGATTTTTTTGTTTTTTGTCCCAAAAAATTTTAGCTTCAGGGAAAGAGGTTAATTCAATTAAGTTTGGTTTTGAACGATTATCAATTTCAGCAATTTTTATTGCCTCGTTAAGACAAAAAATAACATAATGATTATTTAGCCAAAACAAATTATTAATTTCATTACTAAATCCAGCTAAAAATATTTTTTCGCCAATTTCTCTTTTAGGTTGTCCATTTTCTTTTTCTAAAAAGAAAACTTCAATTTGATTTTTGGTATTAACAACAATTTTCTTTTTATCTTCGGAAAACTCCATTGTTTTTATGGAATCAAAGATTTTTTCAAAAAGATATTTCTCAATATTAAGATAATATAATCCTTCGTTTTCTTTTATAAAAATTTTAGAAGAATCTTCGGCTATAATACTATAATTTGCGTCTTTGTTTATTATTATTGGCTTGAGATTAAGAGATTGCAGTAAGTTGATTTTGTTTCCGTTAATTCGTCCCCGATAAACGAAACCACTTTCGTTAAGCCATAGAATGCTATCATCAATAGCGGTATGTGTAATAATATTTTGAGAGGAAAAAGAAGAAGGAAAATTTAACATAGATTGTTCGCCTGTATTTTTAAGGCGAAAGATTGTTTTATTTTCTGATTCTTCAGAAATAGGACCAAGATAGAATATCTCTTCAGAGTTAATTGGATTAAAATACACATCTCTTAAATTATTTTCAAGATTTACAATAAAAAATTTATTTTGTTGTTTCGTGTCAATCCTTAAATATCTTTGCTCTCCATTAATGCTCACGTTGAGGAGGATTTTTGTTGAATCATCAGACCAGATAAGGTTTAGGAAAATAATCTTATTAATTTTTTTATTTTCTTGTATTGATAAAAGTTCTTGTTCGTTGATCAGTTCGCTTTGTTCTTGAGTTTGAGTATTGAATAATTTTAAAGACCAACTATTCTTTTCGTTAACTTGAAGAATCGTTTGTATGCCATCAGGCGATGGGAAAAAGTTATCTACTTTTTTAGCAATAAGATTAAATTCTGGATTTTTGGGAAAAAGAATAATATCTTTTGCTTCAGTCACTTGGCTTTCTTCTACTTTTAGAATCTTATTCCAAGGGTGATAATCCGTCTTTTCAATCGCAATTTCATAATTTTTAGGAATTAATCCATTGATAAAAGCCGTTTCAAAAAAGAATCTAATTTTTTTATATAATTTTTTATCAAGATAAATAGTTGCCCCAGGGGGAGATACCCGTAGAAAGATGCCTCCAGTTTGAACAATTTTTTTATTATTAAAATCAAAACGATATCCTTGGGAATAAAAAATTACGGATGGTGCTGTTACAACAAAAAACAGACAAAGTCCGAAGAATAGTATTTTTTTGAATCTTTTAGTCATTATTCTTATTATTACGGAAAATGCTCTAAATTTCAAGAGCTAATTTACATATTATCCATTTATTCAATTATGCTATATATCTTTTAATAAGGTAAAAAACGAATTTGCCATTTTTTTTATTTCAAGGTAGCATAAAAATATCATGGCAGAGCAATTTGTTGTTAAGGGAGGAAAACATTTGGAAGGCACTATAGAGGCAAGAGGCGCCAAAAACGCCTGTTTTCCAATTTTAGCCGCCACACTATTGACGGACGAAGAATGTGTAATAGAAAATGTCCCTTTGATAGAGGATGTTTTTATTTTATTAAAAATTTTAGAACAACTTGGAAAAGAAATTTCTTGGATAGAAAAAAGAAGTATAAGTATTAAAGAAAAAGAAGCGCCAGATCCAGATAAAATTGGAAAAGATTTGGTTGCAAAGTTTAGAGGTTCGGTTTTACTTTTTGGTCCGCTTTTAGCGAGGTGCGGAAAATTAAAATTTCCACAGCCCGGTGGCTGTTTAATTGGAGCTAGACCAATTTCTACTCACATAGACGCTTTTTCTCAGCTCGGAGTTAAAATAAAAGTAAGAGTCGAAGAAAAAGGAGAGTATTTTGATTTAGAAATCAACGATAAACCAAAGAATGAAATTATTCTTAATGAATTTAGTGTTACTGCCACAGAAAATGTTTTATTATTCGCTAGCGCTTTTAACCAAAAGACCACTATCAAAGTAGCGGATTGTGATTATGAGACACAAGATTTAATTAAATTTTTGAAAGAAATGGGCGTAAAGATAGAAATGATTGGCTCTCACAGTTTTGCCATAACTGGCAAAAAGAAATTATCAGGAGTGAAACATAAATTAATAAATGATCCGATTGAAGCTGGAACTTTTATTTTAATGGCAGCTGCGACGAGAAGTGAATTGATTGTTAAAAATGTTGAAATTTCTTTTTTGGAACTCGTGTTAAAACGATTAAAAGATTTTGGTCTTCCAATAGAAATAATTGGTAAAGATATTGTCAAAGTTAAATCATGGGTTTCTTTAAAAATGGAAAAGATTCAAGCACTTCCTTATCCAGGAATTCCTACAGACCTTCTTCCTTTGTTTGGTGTTTTAGCAACCCAGACAGAAGGAACAACTCTTTTGCACGATCCCTTATATGAAGGAAGGTTGCGTTATTTAGATGAATTAAATAAAATGGGAGCACAAATTATTTTTGCCGACCCGCATCGCGCGATTGTCAACGGGCCTACACAATTAAGAGGAGTTATTGTAGATTCGCCTGATTTAAGAGGTGGTGCCTCTTTAATAGTGGGAGCTTTAATGGCCGAGGGGCAAACTATTATTAATAATATTTATCAAATTGACAGAGGATACGAAAGGATAGAAGAGAGGTTAGGAAAGATAGGAGCTAAAATTAAAAGAATAAAGAGTTAAGAACCCTCGTCGCTTTGCTCCTCAGAACACTTGAAATTGAACTCATTATATATTAATTTTTAAAGGTAATTCAATTATAATATGTTTATTCGTAAAATAGGTATAGATCTTGGAACCTGTAATTCATTGGTCTTTATCCCTAAAAAAGGCGTAGTTTTGAATGAACCTTCAGTCGTAGCTGTTAGCATTGAGGAAAATAAAATTCTGGCTGTTGGGAAAGATGCGAAAAAAATGACTGGCAGAACTCCTGACAATATAACTGTTTATCGTCCACTTAAAGATGGTGTAATTGCAGATTTCCGAGTAACTGAAGCAATGCTTAAATATTTTATTTCAAGAATAAAGCCAAAATTTCAGTTTCTGAAACCAGAATTGATAATTTCTGTTCCAGCTGGTATTACTTCCACGGAAAAGAGAGCTGTTATTGAAGCAGCTATTTTGGCTGGAGCTAAAAATGCGTACATTGCTAAGGAACCGATTTTAGCTGCTATTGGCGCGGGCATCCCGATTCATACTTGCTCTGGTCATCTAATTGTTGATATCGGTGGTGGAACAACTGAAGTAGCAGTAATTTCTTTGGGAGGAATAGTCACTTTTAGTTCCGTAAGAATGGCTGGAGATAAAATGAACACCGCAGTAAGTGAGTTTATTAAAAAACATCATAACTTAGCAGTTGGAGAGCAAACAGCAGAAGAGGTTAAGATAAAGGTTGGAACAGCTCTTCCAGAAAAAAAAGAAAGAATTGTAGAAATTCGTGGTAGGGATTTGGTAACAGGGTTACCAAGAAGCGTCAAAGTTTCTTCTAATGAGGTTTGTTCAGCCATAAGAGATACTTTAGATGAGATTATCCAAGCAATAAAGATGGTTTTAAGAGATACGCCGCCAGAATTAGCGTCAGACATTATGGATAAAGGAATGATTCTTTCTGGTGGGGGCGGTCTTCTGCGTAATCTTGATAGATTAATAGCCAAGAATACCGGAGTTCCTTGTTTTTTAGCCGATGAAGCACTTTTTTGTGTAGCCAAGGGTACAGGCGCCGTATTAGAGAATCTTGATGTTTACAAAAAAAGCGTTATGACCAAAAGGAGATGATTATTGGACATCATAAACAGTGGGGCTTTTTAAAAAATAGTATTGAAAATAATAGAATTTCTCACGCTTATTTATTTTATGGTCCAACTAAAATTGGTAAAAAAACAATTGCTTTAGACTTTGCCAAATTATTAGTTAATCCTGCATCAAAAAGTAATATTGTTTCTGATTTAACATACATTGAACCAGAATGTGCGATAGATAAAGAAGGCGAAAAAAAAGAAGCGTCAAAGGCAATCATTCCCGTTGCGCAAATTTTCAACTTGAAAAAAAAATTATCTTTGTCCGCTGTTAGCGATAACTATAAGGTGGCGATTATTGAAGAGGCGCCATCCATGACCTCCGATGCCCAAGGAGCTCTATTAAAGTTATTAGAAGAACCGAGAGGTAAAACAGTTATAATTTTATTATCTGAACAATTAAACCAACTTGCTTCTACGATTGTTTCAAGGTGTCAAGCAATTCGTTTTGATTTATTGTCTAATAAAGAGATAGAGAAATACCTAATTCAAGAAAATATTTCGAGCAAAAAAGCTCAAGAGATTTCGTGGTTATCCTTTGGTAAACCCGGAATAGCAATAGATTGTTTAAATAGCTTAGACGAAGAAAAATTTCAGAGAGAGAGAATAAAAGAAATTAATTATCTGACTGATTCTTCTTTGAAAATTCGTTTTGAATATGCGGAAAAGCTTTCTAAAAAAAGAGATGAAGCAATTAGGGTTTTAGAGATTTGGCTTAATTATTTTCACGAGCTTCTATTAGATAAATTGGGGAATAAACAAACATTAGCGCCTTTTAAAAAAAAGAGTTATTCTGTACAGAAGTTGAGAAAAAACATTAATTTGGTAGAAAAAATAAAGTTTGTTCTTTCTCATACAAATACCAATCCAAGATTAGCGATAGAAGTCCTTTTAATGAAAATGTAAATAATTAATGATTTTTAAGTTTATTAATTAATAAAAGAAAATTTATGAAACAGAGTATTGAAAAAATAAAGCCGGAATTGGAAAAATTAGTTGATTTTTTTAGAAGAGAAATGCAGGGAATAAGGTCTGGCAAAGCCAGCCCGAGTTTAATTGAAGATTTGATTATTGACTGTCTTGGGTCTAAGCTTCCATTAAAGCAGTTAGCAAG
Organism: uncultured Candidatus Saccharibacteria bacterium; assembly: GCA_964563465.1. Classification (GTDB taxonomy): domain Bacteria; phylum Patescibacteriota; class Minisyncoccia; order Minisyncoccales; family PEYH01; genus JAYENY01. The sequence continues at coordinate 9,935 of CAZLVZ010000006.1, forward strand.
TATTTCTTGTCCTGAGCCACGCCAGATTCTTGTTCAACCATGGAGCAGAGAATATTTGGAGGGCATTGAAAAAGCTCTTCAACGCGCTGATTTAGGAACATCTCCAATTGTTGATGGTGAATTAATAAGAATTAATTTGCCTCCTGTGACTGGTGAATTTAGGCAAAAATTAATAGTGCAAGTTTCTGAAAAGGGAGAAGAGGCTTTTCAGACAATAAGGAGATGGAGAGATGAAGCGTGGAAGGAAATTCAGGAGAAGTTTCATAAAAAAGAAATTTCCGAAGACGATAAATTTAAGGGCAAGGATGATTTGCAAGAATTGATAGACGAATATCATAAAAGAATAGAAGAGTTAAAAGCGAAAAAGAAAAAAGAGATAGAGTCGTAATTATTATTTATTATTTATTAATTATATGTTGTTTGTTTTTATTGTTTTTATTTTAATTTTTAGTTTCCTTATAATTTCCCACGAGCTTGGGCATTTCCTTGTTGCAAAAAAATTGGGCATAAAAGTAGAGGAGTTCGGCATTGGCTATCCGCCCAGAGCATTTGGTAAAAAGTTTAGGGGAACAATTTATTCTATAAATTGGATTCCATTTGGTGGTTTTGTAAAAATTTATGGAGAAGACCCAGACGAGAAAAATACCAAAGATTCAGAGAGTTTTGCTAGTCGTTCTCCGAGACAAAAGGCGGCCGTGCTTTTAGCTGGCGTAACTTGTAATCTTTTGGTAGCGATAATTTTATTTTATTTTCTTTTGGGTTCAAATGGATTTCAAACATACCAAACTCAACTTTTTGATTATAAGTTTCCATTTGGTCAACAAAGTAATTTTCCAGCTATTTCTCAAGTATATGAAAACTCGCCAGCCGAATTGGCAGGAATTAAACCGTTTGATTTGATTCTTGAAGGTAATGGAACGAAATTGAAAGATTCTAACGAGGTTATTGATTTTATTAACGAGCATAAAGGAGAAGAAATTAATTTCTTATTAAAGAATGTCCACGCTAAAGAGAAGAGGGAGATAGTGGTTATTCCAAGAATAAGTCCGCCAGAAGGAGAGGGAGCGATGGGCATCGGTGTAGGGGATATAAGCCAATTAAATTACAACAAACCTATCGATAAAGTGTTTTCTGGTTTTTTACACTCTATAAACATTGGTCATTTTTCTTTTGTCGCCATAGGGCATTTAATCAAAACTTCTATCATTGAAAGAGACATTGAACCGTTATCCAATTCTGTATCTGGTCCAGTTGGCATATTAGTTTTTACAAAATTAAGTATGGCTGGTGGTCTTTGGCAGACTTTTTATCTTATCGCTGCGATTTCTTTAGCTTTGGCAATGATGAATATTTTACCGATTCCGGCTGCTGACGGAGGAAGATTAGTTTTTGTTCTATATGAGTCAATATTTAAAAAGAGAGCGCCGGCTAAATTTGAAAGAGGCGTTAATGTTGTTGGATTTTTCATTTTAATTGGATTGCTTTTATTGGTAACAATTAAAGATGTATTACAATTTAAAGATATTCTGTTTTAACATGAAACAATCTAAACTTTTTTCTCGCACAAAAAAAGAAGTGCCCAAAGATATTGACGCTATTTCTCATAAATTACTATATAGGGGTGATTTTATTGATCAGCTGGGTTCTGGGATTTATGGTTTTTTGCCATTAGGATGGATGGTTCATCAAAAAATAACAAAAATTATTAGAGAAGAAATGTTCAGCATTGGCGCCCAAGAAGTTTTTCTGCCATCACTTCATCCAAAAAACATATGGCAGACATCTGGACGATGGGATAGCATGAGACCTCCCTTATTCAAGATTAAGGATAGCCATAAAAAGGAATTTGCCCTTGGCTCTACTCACGAAGAAGTCATGGCAAAAATTGCAAAGAGCAGAATTATTTCATATAAAGATTTACCCTTTGCCTTATTCCAATTTCAAACGAAATTTAGAAACGAACTAAGATATACCGGTGGACTTTTGCGGACGAGAGAATTTGTGATGAAAGATTTGTACAGCTTTCACTCCACGGAAGAAGATTTCAAAGAATATTACGAAATTGTTGCCAAGATTTATTTTAAGATTTTTAAGAGGTGCGGGCTTTTGGTTAAAAGAGTTAAAGCTTCTGGCGAGGGTTTTACGGCCTCTTTCACTGATGAGTTTCAGGCCTTGACCAAAATAGGGGAAGATACGATTATTTATTGTCCAAAATGTGATTTTGCCCAGAACAAAGAGATTGCTAATCAAAAAGAAGGAGATAAATGTCCTCAATGCGGAGCGGTGCTTAAACAAGAGAAGGGGATTGAAGTTGGTAATATTTTTCCTTTAGGCACAAAATACTCCGAACCATTTAATTTATATTTTGTTGACAAAAAAGGAGAGAAAAACTTAGTCATCATGGCCTCTTATGGAATCGGAATAGGTAGACTATTAGCAACTATAGTTGAAACACATAATGATGCCAAGGGAATCGTTTGGCCGGAAGAAGTCGCTCCATATTCAGTCCATTTATTGGCTATAAATATGGGCGAAAAAATGATTGTAGCAGAAGCCGAGAAAATTTATAAAGATTTACAAAATCAAGGTATTGAAGTATTATACGATGACAGGCAAGATGTAAGCGCTGGAGAAAAATTAATTGAATCAGATCTCTTAGGAATACCGACAAGAATTATAATCAGCAAAAAAACTTTGGAAAGTGATTCCGTAGAGATAAAGAAAAGAAACGAAGAAAAGGTTAAATTAGAAAAAATAAGTCAACTCAAGAATTATACATCCTTAATCATTTAATTATTTTTTATGTTGAATTTTTTATCTAAATTTCGTAAAGATATTGCTATTGATTTGGGAACAGCAACCACCATTGTATATGTTAAGGGGGAGGGGATTGTTATAACAGAACCATCTGTCGTGGCAACTAATCAAAAGACAGGACAGGTTTTAGCGATTGGCAAAGAAGCAAAGAAAATGGTTGGTAGAACACCAACCCACATTACTGCTACGCGTCCATTGATTAAGGGCGTGATTTCTGATTTTGAAATTGCAGAGCAAATGCTTAAATATTTTATTGAGAGCGTTTATAAAAATAAAATAATTTTTCCAAGACCCAGGGTTATTATTGGAATTCCTTGCGGATTAACAGAAGTAGAAAAAAAATCAGTTAGAGATGCAGCTAAAAATGCTGGAGCAAAAAAAGTTTTTTTAATTGAACAACCGATAGCTGCGGCTATCGGCGCACGGCTACCGATTCAAGAAGCAGGTGGTAATTTTTTAGTGGACATAGGGGGTGGAACTGCGGACATAGCAGTAATCTCTCTTGGAGGCATTGTTTTAGCAAAGAGCTTAAAGATAGCTGGAGATAAATTAGACCAGGATATTATAGATTATTGTCAAGAAGAGTATAGATTGTTAATTGGGAATAGAACTGCTGAAAAAGTAAAAATTAGAATCGGTTCAGCGTACTTAAATAAGAATAAATCAGAGAAGAATAAAGAGAAGAGAGAAGTGCCAATTAGAGGAAGGAATTTAATAACTGGCTTACCAGAGGAAGTAATAGTTGGAGAGGAGAATATTAAGAGGGCTCTTGAAAAATCAGTGAAACAAATCGTTGATACTATCAAAGATAAAATCGAAGAAACTCCCCCAGAATTAGTGGCAGATATTATGGCTCGTGGTGTTTTCTTGACAGGCGGAGGTTCAATGCTTAAAGGTTTAGATGAACTTATTACCAAAGAAACAAAAATACCAACAAAAATTATTGAAGATCCGCTTACAGCGGTAGTCAGGGGTGCAGGAATGGTCTTGGAAAACCTAGATGAGTTGGAAGATGTTTTAACGGAAAAAGAAGAGCTACAAGCTCCACATGAATAATATGAATATGGAAAAAATTGATTATACTAAAATATTAAGTTAATTATGATTGATTTAGAAGAAGTAAAACATATTGCTCAATTAGCGAGAATAGAATTTTCCGAAAAACAACTCAAGGGTTTACAAAAAGACCTTGGCTCTATCTTAGAATATTTTAAAAAATTAGAGGAAGTTGCTCTCGGGGAAGTTGATGTATTTGATCATTCGGCAGACCTCAAAAGTGTGACAAGAGAAGATGTCCCAGAACAAAAAGACTCTAAAATCAATGAAAAACTTTTAGGGCTTGCTCCGCAAACAAAAGCGCGTTTTATAAAGGTAAAATCAGTTTTTAATCTCTAAAACATTTCCGTTTTTATGGCGAAAATGTTATGAACAAAATCAATGGAATTATCTTCTTTAACTATTAGAAAAATTCATCAAGGATTGCTTAATAAAGAATTTTCTTGCAAGGAAATTACCATGGCGTATTTAGATAATATTGAAAAGCTTAATAAAAAACTTAATGCTTTTATCACAGTTTTTGACAAAGAGGCAATTGTTCAATCAGAAAAAATTGATAAATTAATCGCAGAAAAAAAGAATTTGCCTAAAATAGCGGGCATTCCTATTGCGATTAAAGACAATATTTTAATAGAGAATAAAAAATGCACAGCTGGTTCTAAAATTTTAGAAAACTATATTGCCCCTTATTCTGCTACTGTCGTAAAAAAGATTCAAGAACAAGGTGGTATAATTTTAGGAAAGACAAATCTTGATGAATTTGCTATGGGAGCTTCTGGAGAACACTCTGCTTATGGCGCAACCAAAAATCCTCACAACTTAGAGTATGTTCCTGGGGGATCATCTTCTGGCTCTGCAGTTGCAGTGGCAAGCAATATGGCTCTTGTTAGCATAGGGTCTGATACGGCTGGTTCAGTGCGTCAACCATCATCTTTTTGTGGAGTAGTTGGAATGAAACCCACATACGGAGCGGTTTCTAGATATGGCTTAATCGCCATGGCATCATCCTTGGATCAGATAGGTCCAATTGCAAAGAATGTTGAAGACGCAGAGATTCTTTTTGATGTAATAAAAGGAAAGGATATAATGGATTCTAATAGTTATGAAGAAACAAAAAAGATAGACAAAAAAATAGATGTTAAGAATTTAAAAATAGGCGTTGTAAAAGAATGTTTGGGAGATGGAATTCAAAAAGAGGTTGCTGATATTACAAAAAATACAATTAAGAAATTAGAAAAACAGGGGATTAAAGTTGAAATGGTAAGTTTGCCTTATTTAGAATATGGAGTCGCTTGTTATTATATTCTTATGTCAGCCGAAGTCTCTAGTAATTTAGCTCGTTACGATGGTGTAAAATATGGAATGTCAAAAAAGGGATGCGAGGGTTTATTAGAAACATATTACAATACTCGTGGAGAATTTTTCGGAAAAGAAGTAAAAAGAAGAATAATGCTTGGCACTTATTGTTTATCATCGGGTTATTATGATGCCTATTATCTTAAAGCCCAGAAGATGAGAAGTAAAATAGCAGAAGATTTTAAAAAAGCTTTTCAAAAAGTGGACTTATTGCTTACTCCAACATCACCCTTTTTACCCTTTAAGTTAGGAGAGAAAATGGATGATCCATTATCAATGTATATGGCAGATTTTTTAACCGTTCCAGCTAATCTTGTCGGATTGCCTGCAATTTCTATCTCGGCAAGTAATGTAGAATCGTTGCCAGTAGGTATTCAATTTATTGCTCCGAGATTTGAAGAAAAAAAGATTTTTACAATAAGTAAAGCGTTTGAATCATTATGTTAGAAGAAATTTCTAAAATGATTTTTTCTACGGAACTTCAGCGAGCTCTTTTACCCGTGAAGATTGTTTTTATTATTTTATCATCATTGGCTTTAGTGGTGATAATTTATTTTCTTTTTACAACATCATATTTAACCTCTTTATTTTTAGAGCGAAGGGAAGATAGTGCTCATTGGCGACAAACATATAGCTTGAAGGCATTGAAAAAAAGACGAACGACAAGGAAAAAAGAAAAAAACTTGGATAATGATTTTCAAAAAAATCCTGGAAAAACAGAAGAGGAAGTTAATTTAAAACAAGGTAGGATAGCGAGAACAGATTGGGAAAGAATTTTAGATAAATTAAACGGTAAAGACGAGTTGAATTATAAGCTGGCATTTATTGATGCTGATAAATTGTTTAATCAAGAGCTGAAGAAACAAGGTAAAGAATTATCAAAAGAAACGATTTCTAATGCGGATGATATTTTAAAAATAAAAGAAATTTTAGAAAAAATGTTAGATAATCCAAAAACAATTCTTTCTCAAAAAAGAGCTAAAGAGTTTGTGAATATTTACCATAAAACTCTTTTTAAAATAATGAGATAGATTATTTTGTCTGGAAAATTTTAGAAGAAAGAATTTTAGCAAAGGATGCTTGATTTTTTTTTAAATTTGCGTTAAAGTTTATTGTAGCGGAGTAGAGAAGTAGTATCTCGGGGGTCTCATAAGCCCCAGACCTTGGTGCAATTCCAAGCTCCGCAACAAAATATTGTTTGTTTTTTTAACTACAGCCGGGGAGTAGAATGGCTTCTAAGGCCGTCTCATAAGCGGTCAAAGTGGGTTCAATTCCCAACCCCGGTACAGATAAAATATATGCGGGCGTAGCTCAGCCTGGTTTAAAGCACTGGCTTGTCAAGCCAGGGATCATGGGTTCAAATCCCATCGCCCGCGCATATAGAAATCACCGTTTTGGTGATTTTTATTTGACTCTGTTAATTTGTTGTATTAGATTGAGATTAGCTCTTAATACTCAACAAGGAAGAGGGTAATTATTCCCTTATTCAGTTATAAGAAACAAGAAGTTTCTTTAGGAAAAACTTACTACTAAAATAGAAGGAGGAAAGAATGAGCGCAAAACAAGGAATATTTATTGCTATTGAAGGAATAGACCACTCTGGAAAAGATACGCAACAAGAATTGTTGTGTTCATGGCTGAAAACACAAGGTTGTGATATAGTTTCTGCTCGTGAACCCGGAGGGACGCCACTTGGAGAAGAAATTCGCCAAATACTTTTGAGAACGAAGTCCGAAGTATGTGCGAAAGCAGAGCTTCTCTTGTTTATGGCTTCTCGGGCACAATTTGTTCAAGAAGTGGTGATGCCTACCATCAAATCAGACAAAATTCTTGTCACAAACCGTTATTTTTTCTCGAGCTTGGCTTATCAGGGGTTTGGTCGCGGTTTGTCTATAGAAGAACTTGTTCAAATAGCAATGTTCGTAACCAATCGCCTGATACCTGATTTGACTATCCTTATTGATTTGGATGTGAAAATTTTATTATCACGGCGTAGGAAAGAATTAGCTGATCGTATAGAAAAAGAGGAAAAAGCATTCTATGAGAGGGTTCGTTTTGGCTTTTTAGAATTAGCCAAGAATCCACGGTGGAGGATTGAGACAGTAGATGGGAGTAAATCCATAGATGAGATACACTCTAATATCGTTAACATTGTTCAAGAGAAAAGGAGGCGAGAGAAATGGTAGAGAAGATGGCTAAGCTCTTTTTAATAGATTCAGGACCAGACTATCTGAGGGCGACGATTGTGATGGTATTGATAATAGTTTTTTTTGCTATTATCCTTATTGCCATTGGTCACTACAGGTCTCGTCCTAAAGAATAGCAGTTTGTGCCCGTTTAATATCGCAAAAGCGAAACTTAACGGGCATATTTTTTATTTTAAGATGGACAAATAAAATGTTTTATGCTATGATACAAAATATCAAATAGGAGAGGTGTTTGAAATGTTTGAAAATTGGCAAGTCGTTGCTGGGTTAATGGCGTTTCTGACCATGTATTTAGGGTTTTATTGGCTAGCTAAGAAGAGGATTCTGAGGCTTAGAATCCGAAGGATGGAGAAAGAGGTAAGCGAGGCAGGGTTACGAGAACTGAAAATCAACATAGAGATAAAGAAGTATTACCCCAATCATTCTATTCCGAAGGAGGTATTTCCATTGCCCCAAATCGGAGAGGAAATTTCTTTTATCTCTCTTCGAGGCAAAGGACAGCATCGTATCCGGCAAGCAATAGTTGAGAGCGTCCGAGTTGCTCGAAACTCATTCGTTCTTCGGTGGATGGACTCGTACGATCGCATGCATCGTAGATCAATGACGCTGGCGATGCTTAGGCATCGTTTATCGCCTGATTAAAGGAGGAATATGAGTCCGCTTGAAATAATTGCTTAGCAACTATTTCAAGCGGACTTAATCTATTTAAACTGTGGATATCTACAGTTTTTTAATTTGATTTTAAGTTAATTCTGAGGTAAAATGTATCTATAAATGGATATAAAAGATATAAAAAATAGAGCTGAAAAGGACATTAAATCAGCTCAGAATATTAATGATTTGGATAAAGTTTTTCAAAAATATCTGGGTAAAAAAGGACAGCTTACCCAGGTTTTACATTTGTTAAAAGATTTACCAGAAGAAGAGAAAAAAAAGACAGGAAAAATTGCAAATCAATTTAAAAAAGAATTCTTAATTAAGACCGAGAATCAAAAGAAAAATTTTAGTGATACAGATTCTTACAATCCTAAATCTGAATGGATTGATGTTACTCTTCCTGGCAAAAAAATTTCTACTGGTCACCTTAATCCGATTACTCAAGTGAAAAGGGAAGTAGAGGATATTTTTGAACGGTTGGGATTTTCAGTCGTTGAAGGACCGGAGGTAGAAAGCGAGAAGTATAACTTTGATGCTTTGAATATTCCTAAAAATCATCCAGCCCGAGACATGTGGGATACTTTTTGGATAAAATATCAAGAAAAAGAAAAATTGCTTTTACGAACACACACTAGTCCTGTTCAAATTAGATATATGGAAAAACACAATCCGCCGTTGAGAATTGTTGCGCCTGGTAGGGTTTTTAGATACGAGGCGACAGACGCTTCACACGAAATTAATTTTTATCATATTGAGGGATTGATGATAGATAAAAATATCAGCATTGCTAATTTTAAGGCGATTATAGAAAGATTTTTTCAAATGTTTTTTAAAAAATCAGTAAAAATTCGTTTGAGACCAAGCTATTTTCCTTTTACAGAACCAAGTTTTGAAGTTGATATTGGCTGTCTTGTCTGTGGGGGCAAGGGTTGTAGTGTTTGTTCTCAGCGTGGATGGCTGGAGATGGCCGGAGCTGGAATGGTCCATCCAAAAGTTTTTAAGGCAGTAAAATTAAATCCAAAGAATTGGCAAGGATTTGCTTTTGGACTGGGTTTAGATAGGTTAACAATGATGAAATACAAGATTGATGATGTACGACTTTTGTATGGTGGAGATCTAAAATTTCTTCAACAATTTTAATTATGTTATTTTCATATAATTGGTTACAATCTTTTTTTGACAAGAAGCTATTAGCACCTCAAAAATTAGCAGAGCTTTTAACTCTACATAGTTTTGAAGTAGAAGAACTTAAAAAAAATCACAATGATTGGGTTTTTGATTTAGATATTACACCGAATAGAGCAGCAGATTGTTTTTCGCACTTAGGTATAGCGCGAGAGTGTTCTGTGTTAACAAATACGAAGATTAGAGAAGAAGAGATAAAAGTAAAAGAAAATAAATCGTTTGATATAAAAGATTATATCAGCGTTGGAGTGAAAAATTCTAAAGATTGTTATAGATATACTGGCAGGATTATTAAGGGAATTAAAATAAAGTCATCGCCACGATATATTAAAGAGCGTTTGTTTTCTTGTGGGCTTGAGCCAATAAACAATATAGTGGATGCAGCGAATTATATAATGCTGGAATTAGGTCAACCATTGCACGCTTTTGATTTAGATAAAATTGAGGGTTCAAAAATTCTTATTAGACGGGCAAAAAATGGAGAAAAAATAAATACCCTTGATGATAAAAATTATCGCTTAAATAATGATGTCTTAGTAATCAGTGACATAAAAAAAGTGTTGGCGATTGCTGGTATCAAAGGTGGTAAAAGTGTTGCCATAAATGATGGCACAAAAGATATTTTTATTGAATCAGCCAATTTTAATCCAACACTTATTCGTAAAACATCAAAGAAATTAAATCTCAAGACAGATGCTTCATTCCGTTTTGAACACGGAATGGATTCAAATTTAACAGAAAAGGCGATAGACAGATTAGCAGAATTAATTCAGGAGGTTGCAGGAGGCGATATTGTCAAAGGAAAGATAGATATTTATCCAAATAAGATTTTAAGCAAGAGTATTAAATTGGACCTAAGGCAAACAGAAAAATTATTGGGTGTTAAAATATCAAAGAATGAAATTGTTAGAATTCTTAAATCATTGGGATTGGGAGTGAATAAAAAATTAGAGATTAAAATTCCAACATGGCGTCCTGATTTGAATCAGAACGAGGATTTAATAGAAGAAATTGGTAGAATTTATGGATATGAAAATTTAAAAGCAGATTTTCCAAAAATAACATTAATGCCTGGAAGTAAAAATGAAGAAATTATTTGGGAATATAAAATTAAAGATACGCTAAGGGCAGTTGGATTCTCTGAAGTTTACAATTATTCATTTATAAACAAAAAAATTGGCGATTATTCGAATAGTCCATTAGTTGAATTAGAAAATCCTTTTTCTGAAGAATTTTATTATCTGCGTCCAAATTTGATTATAAATCTTTTGGGTAATATTAAGCACAACATCAAATATTTCAAGAAAGACGAAGCAATTAGAATTTTTGAATTTGGAACAGTTTTTAAAAAGACAAAAAATGGCATAAAAGAGAAAAAAATGTTGACTGGATTAATAACTGGCAATGGTCAAGATTTTTATGCCTTAAAAGGAGTTGTTGATGCCCTACTTGAATCTTTAGGAATATCAGATAAATTTTATGATAATTTTCAGATTAGTTCAGAAAATAGTCAACAGATTTTTTGGAATATTCATAAATCAGCAGAGATTAAAGCTAACAATATGGAGATAGGGTTTATTGGACAATTATCTTCGGACATATTATTAAAATTAGAAAATAAAAAATCCGTAATTGCTTTTGAAATTGATTTTAATAAATTAATCAAAATTTGCAACGGAGAGAAAGAATATCAGGCAGCATCTAAGTTTCCCTCAGCAATTAGAGATATATCAATTTTGGTGCCAATGCGAGTTAAAGTAGCTGATATACTGAATCAAATTAATTCTGTAAAAGAAAATTTAGTCCAAGATGTTGATCTTTTTGATATTTACGAAGGAGACAAAAAAGACAGAGAGAAAAAAAGTTTAGCTTTTCATATTATATTTCAAGCAAAAAACAGGACACTCAATGGTGATGAAATTGAATTTATTTTTCAAAAAATTATTAAAGCGTTAGAAGAAAACGCAGACTGGGAAGTGAGAAAACAATCTTGAATAAAACAATATGACTAAAAAAATAAACAAACAGGAATATACAGCTAAAGACATTTTTGTTCTAAAAGGACTAGAGCCAGTAAGAATTCGACCAGCAATGTACATTGGCTCAACTGGAGTCAACGGACTACATCATTTAATTTGGGAATGCCTTGATAATGCGATTGATGAAGCAATGGTTGGCTACGCTAACGACATAGAGGTAGTTTTGTTGCCAAATAATCAGGTGAGAGTTTCTGATAATGGGCGAGGGATTCCTGTAGACCTTCATCCGCAAACTAAAAAATCAGCATTAGAAACCGTAATGACAACACTTCATGCTGGCGCAAAGTTTGGAGAAAAGGTTTATCAAGTTTCTGGCGGTCTTCATGGGGTAGGAGTCTCAGTCGTTTGCGCACTTTCTTCTTTTTTAAGGGCAGAGATTTGTAGAGGCGGGAACTTATATAGTCAAGAATATATTAAAGGTAAACCTAAGGCAAAATTAAAGAAGGAAAAAAAATGTAAGGGTAGTGGAACGACTATCATTTTCCAGCCGGATAAAGAAATATTTAGAACTACCGATTTTGACAGAAAGACACTTTTACAACATCTACGCCGGCAAGCATATCTGACAAGGGGAGTTAGAATAAAATTTGAAGACCGCAGGAATGATGATGTTTTCCTTTATACTTTTTATTTTGAATCTGGGCTTTCTTCATATACCAAATATTTGTCTGGTAACAATGTGGTTCTTCACGAAAATCCTTTCTATGTATCGAGGAAGAAAGAAGGAATTTTAGTGGAAGCTGCATTTCAATACACTCAAGAAGAAGAGAGTTATGAAGAGAGTTTTGCTAATAATATTTATACTTTAGAGGGAGGTAGCCATCTCACTGGATTTAGAAGTGCTCTTACTAGGGCATTAAATGATTATGCCAAAAAGAATGATTTTTTAAAGAACGACGACGAAAATTTGAATGGTCGGGATGTAAGAGTGGGGATTAATGCGGCAGTTTCAATTAAAATTAGAGATCCGCAATTTGAAGGGCAAACGAAAACAAAACTTGGTAATCCAGAAGCTAAAACAGCAGTTGAAATGGTTATAAATGTGGCGCTTAGCGAATATTTAGATCAATACCCACAAGACGCTCGGGCGATTATTCAGCATTGTTTATTAGTGGCAAAAGCAAGAAAAGCTGCCAGTGCTGCCAGACAAACCGTCTTAAGAAAGGGAGCATTAGAGGGATTAAGTTTGCCTGGAAAATTGGCTGATTGTTCTTCTAAAGATCCATCAGAATCAGAATTGTTTGTAGTAGAGGGACAGAGCGCCGGAGGCAGTTGTAAGGGGGGCAGAGATAGAAGATTTCAGGCAATCTTACCCTTAAGGGGAAAAATTTTAAATGTAGAAAGAGCAAAATTAGCAAGAATTTTGATTTCCGATGAAATTAAGGCCTTGGTTATTGCTATGGGCACGGCTATTGCTCAAGATTTTGACATTTCTAAACTTCGTTATCATCGGATTATTCTAATGGCTGACGCTGATTCTGACGGTAACCACATCAAAACCTTACTTTTGACATTGTTTTATAGATATTTTAGACCTTTGATAGAGCAAGGTTATCTTTATGTTGCTCAACCACCTCTGTATAAAATACAAGCAGGCAAAAGAATAGAATATGCTTATCTTGAATCAGAAAAACAAGAAATTTTAGATGATATGAAAAAAACGGATTTAAAGAATATTAATGTTCAGAGATATAAGGGTTTAGGAGAGATGAACGCCGAAGAACTTTGGTCCACTACCATGGACCCAGACAATAGGGTTCTTTTGCAGATTAAGATAGAAGATACGAAAGACGCAGATAACATTTTTGATGTTTTAATGGGAAAAGAAGTTCCAGCTAGGAAGCGTTTTATTCAAGCTCATGCCAAGCATGTCAAGAATTTGGATATTTAAAGTTTTAATATCAATTTTTTCTATATTAATGTCCAGAATTTAATTTTCTTGACATTAACGCTTAAATTGTTAAGATAGGGTAAATCCCTGCAAGGGTTTTTAAATATATGAATATTTTATCATTGCCACAAAAACTTTTTATTTATCTTAAACAGGTAAAGACAGAAGTCAAAAAAATTAATTGGCCAACGAAACAACAAACTATTAGATATTCTTTGGTTGTTGTTGGTATTTCTGCAGTTGTAGCATTTTTTTTGGGTGGTCTTGATTTTACATTCTCTACACTATTAAAAAAGATAGTCGCTTTATTTTCTAATGCCTAAACAAAAAATTTTTAAAACCAAACAATGGTATGTCCTTCATACTTATTCCGGATATGAAGATTCAGTTGCTAAAAACTTAAAACATAGAGTTGAATCTTTGGGTATGGAAGATAAGATTTTTGATGTTTTGGTGCCAAAAGAGAAAAAGATTAAAATAAAAAGTGGGAAAAGAAAACCCATAGAAGAAAAGATTTATCCTGGATATGTACTAGTGGAAATGATTGTTACTGACGATTCTTGGTATGTTGTGAGAAATACCCCCAATGTTACCGGTTTTGTCGGGGCAGGAACTACACCAGTGCCAGTTTCAGTTAAAGAGATTGAAGAGATTATTAAAAGAGTGAAAGAAGAAACGCCGAAATTTAAAATTAATGTAGCAATAGGGGACACTGTCAAAATTGTTGATGGTCCATTTAAGGAATATGAAGGTAAAATTTCTGAGCTTGATCAAGATCAGGGGAAAGTGAAGGTGATGATCAATTTGTTTGGCAGAGACACCCCAGTTGAATTGGATTCTTTACAAATTAAGAAAATATAATATGAAAAAAATTAAAGCTATAGTAAAACTTCAAATTAAAGCGGGACAAGCTAATCCCGCGCCTCCTATTGGACCTGCCCTAGCAGAGCACGGTTTGAATATTGGAGAGTTTTGTCAAAAGTTTAACGACGCTACAAATAAACAAGTAGGAGCAAAAATTCCAGTAGAAGTAACTATTTACGAAGATAGAACCTATGATTTTAGATTGAAACAGCCATTAGCTTCTTATTTAATTAAGAAAGCGATTGGTCTTGAAAAGGGTTCGGGAGAGCCAAATCGTAAAAAAGTGGGCAAACTTACTAAGATTCAACTTAGAGAGATTGCAGAGAGAAAAATAGAGGATTTAAATACTGAAGACATTGAACAAGCAATGAAGATTATTGCTGGTACTGCCCGAGCTATGGGAGTAGAAATAAAAGAATAACAAATATGGAGAAGAGGCCACTAAAAGGCAAATATTATTTGGATATTGCTAAAGCAATAGCCCAACGCTCCACCTGCCTACGAAGAAAATTCGGGGCAGTTATTGTTAGGGAAGATCAAATTGTCTCTTGTGGCTATAACGGCGCGCCAAGAGGTGCTCCTAATTGTATTGATATAGGAAAATGTGCAAGAGAAGAACTGAAAGTGCCCGCAGGAGAAAGATATGAGCTTTGTAGAGCAGTGCACGCCGAAGCCAATTCGGTCATAAACGCTGCGAGATCAGGAGTATCTGTCTTGGGTGGAACTATGTATCTTTATGGAGAGAATACAGACGGTAGTATTCCCGAGAATTTAATGCCTTGTCAAATGTGCAGAAGAATTATTATCAACAGTGGAATAGAAAAAGTTATTGTCTCAGATAAAGATAAGATTAAGGAGTTATTCCCGAAGGATTGGCTGGACGGCAATGATATTTCAATAAAAGGATATTGACAAAAAATAGAAAAAAGGAGGAAGTGGTTCGTTTACAATAAAATCCCTAAAGGAGGGAAAATGGAAATTTTACAAGCACCCGGGAAGTTTGAAGTTTTAGGTTTGATGGGTGGAATAAATGGAGAGAGCCCATTAGAACTGATAGAAGTTGCAGGCAGAACGGCTTATCAGAGCCAAGAGAAAATTACTGAAGGATCCGCAGAAAAATTCGTAAAAATGTTAAGGGATCGAAAACATGAGAGTGTTTTAGAACACTCTTGTATGATGGTGCGTTTTTCTGATGTTTCTCGAGGATTGACTCATGAACAAGTGCGTCATCGATTAACATCTCCTACGCAAGAATCCACAAGATATGTTGACGAAAGTAACCTTCGGGTGATTGCTCCGCCAGGGATAGATTCTAACAAAAAAATAGTAGAGTTAATTATGTCTGACGGTAAGAGGGAGCAGGTTTCCTTTGAAGATTGGGTAGTTCTTAACCAGCAAATGTATCGAGGGTTAAGAAGGGCGGGATTGGTCCCTGAGGATGCTAGACAAGTTCTTCCTATTGGAGTTGTTGCTCAGATTGTAATAACTGCCAACTTCCGTGAGTGGCGACACATTTTTGAGTTAAGGTGTTCTCCACAAGCCCATTGGGAAATTAGGATGACAATGGTAGAATTGCTGAAACAGGTTCAGAGATTGGTCCCAATTGTTTTTGACGATTTCGTAGTGGATAAAAATATTCCGAGCGCGAAAATTGTTCGGAACTAAATCAGTTTAACGAAGTTGGCTCCTTGTCTTTGACAGGGAGCTCTTTTTTGAATTTTTAACAAAAGTTTGGTAAACTAAAAGCAATAAAATATCTTATATCTTTGACTATTTATACCCATTAAAATCTATCAATAAAATGAAATACAAAACTACAATTGGGCTGGAAGTGCACGCTGAGCTAAAGACAAAATCTAAAATGTTTTGTAATTGTGAGAATAATGCTTTGAAACAAGAAGCAAATACTAATATTTGTCCCGTCTGCATGGCTCATCCAGGAACGCTTCCGGTTATAAACAAAGAGGCAGTTAGAAAGGTTATAAAAACTGGGCTTGCCCTTGATTGTAAGATTGCACTTGAATCAAAATTTGATAGAAAAAACTATTTTTATCCAGATTTGCCTAAGGGCTATCAAATATCACAATATGATATGCCATTATGTCAAAAAGGATTTTTAGAAATTAATGGGAAAAAAATAAAGATAGAGAGAATCCATTTAGAGGAAGATACTGCCAGACTAATACATCAGGAGGATTGTTCTTTACTTGATTTCAATAGAGCGGGTATTCCTTTGATGGAATTAGTCACAGAGCCAGATTTGACAAGCGGAGAAGAAGCTCAAAATTTTGCTCAAGAGCTTCAACTTATTTTTCGTTATTTAGGAGTGTCTGATGCAGATATGGAAAGGGGACAGATGAGAGTTGAGGCCAATATATCAATTAGTGCAACTGAAAAACTTGGAACCAAGGTGGAGGTTAAAAATCTTAATTCATTTAAGGTAGTTAAAAGGGCAATAGAATATGAAGTTGAGAGGCAATCCGAGGTTTTAGAGAATGGAGATGAGATTATTCAAGAGACAAGGGGTTGGGATGAAAAAAAACAAATAACCGTTTCCCAAAGGATCAAAGAAGAAGCCCATGATTATAGATATTTCCCTGAACCGGATTTGCCTTCATTAAATTTTAGTAATAAATATATTCAAGATATAAAAACAGATATTCCAGAATTGCCACAACATAGGCGGGCTCGTTTAAAGTATGAATATGGGCTGAAAGACGCGGATATAGATATTTTTGTTCATAACAAAGATTTAGGAGAATATTTTGAACAAGTCGCATCCGAACTTAGAGAGTGGTGTCAGTCAAAAGAAAACAAAGGTGTTGGAGAAAAAGAATATAGAAGCTTAGCTCAAGTTGCTTCAAACTATATTCTTTCCGAGCTTTTGGGATTATTGGGAAAAATGTCGGTAGAGGATAAGAAGTTTCTTGTCACTCCAGAAAATTTCGCCGAATTTATTTCTTTATTTTACCAAAAAGAAATGACGAGTAAAATTAGCAAAATTGTACTTAAGGAAATGTTTGAGACAGGAGCCGACCCATCAGATATCATAAAAGAAAAAGGGTTGGCTAAGATAGAAGACGAAGGAGAGTTAGAGAAAATAGTTAAAGAGGTAATTGCTAAGAATCTAAAGGCAGTGAAAGACCTGAAAGAAGGAAAGGGGAATGCTCTTCAATTTTTGATAGGGCAAGCAATGGCTCAAAGTAAGGGTAAGGCGAGCCCTAAAGTGTTAGAAGAACTCTTTACAAAAGCGTTAAAATAATGTACAATAAATTATTAAGGTTTTAGTTCTTTGTTTTTTTGATCTTTTCCAAATGAATAGAAAAAGAAAAGAGGAGGTGAGTAGAAATGAAAAATGGCCAGAAGGTTTTGGTAAGCGACATAGATGGCACTATCATATGGCTATCTTTGCCCGCTCAAGTCCATGAATTTGTATTCAGGCACAGGTGTTTTCTTATCTTCTTTCTTTTGATTTTCCCATTGGCTTGTTTCTTTTATTTTTTGAGGCCAAGAAAGAAAAGCGCAAAGATAAAGATAATTAAACATAGAGAGAATGGTGGTCGGATAGTTTTTGTTTCTGCCACCGAAGA
>CAZLVZ010000007.1:0-27012 GCA_964563465.1 uncultured Candidatus Saccharibacteria bacterium
TTAAGTCCTTTAAATTTTTTATACTCTGATGGCGTCATGCCGAATGTAGCCATTGAAATCTCTGATGTTAAAATCGCATATTCTTTCTGTTCTTTTATTTCCCTTTTCTGCCATTCATCCGTCAATTCTTCTCGAATAGCAATGCCTCGTATTCTTTTTTCAATCCAGGCGTCTGAATAACCCTTTGCTTTATAAATTGCTCGCATTCTTTTCATCGCTAATTCTGGATCTTCTATTTCTTTAATTCTTTCATATCCCACTCTTGCTAACCATCTTTTAAACGGCTCTGCTTTGGGCGAAGGTATAGTTTGAACGATCCTGAAAACTGTTTCAGTGTTAGCGCAATCCGTTTCTCTTGTTTTTCCATCTATGGCTAATAATTTTAACTGTCCGATTTTTTCGGACACTTCCACATAACCCTCGCTTATCAACTTTTTCTTTAAATCGTTCCAATATTTTCTCGGTCTTTCTGTTTCTGTCAATACTTTAATAATATCAATAATTGAAAACCACCATTCGTTTTTATGAATTATTTTTCTAATTTTTCTACCCCTGAAAATAGCTATTTTTGTCGCAAGCGTGCTAATCTCTTTCTTGGGTTGTTTTTTATTTATAGACATAAATTTAACAAAATTCAAAAATGAAATTGGCGGTGGGGGTGGGATTTGAACCCACGGGACCCGTAAGGGTCACGGCTTTCCAAGCCGTTCTGTTTGGCCACTCCAGCACCCCTCCTTTTTTTATATTTTCATTCCACGCAAAGCTTTGAGTCGTTCTTCTGTTGGCGGATGAGTTGAATATAATTTTGTAAACCAGGATTTTGCTTGTTTACCACGAAAAGGATTAGAAATATATAAATGAGCAGTAGCATTGTTCGCTTTTTTCATCGGACTCGGATCGTTAGCAATCTTTTCAAGAGCCCTTGCCAACCCTTCTGGATAACGGGTAATTAAAGCCCCACTGGCATCTGCTAAAAATTCTCTTTTACGAGAAACTGCTAATTTAATTAGATTAGCAGCAACGGGAGCTAAAACAGCGGCCACTACTCCTAATACAAGCATTATTGCTCCTGCGTTACCTTTTGAATTTCTTTTTCTTCCTCCTCCGTAAAAGCTAATTCGTAAAAATATATGAGAAGCCATAGCAATAATTCCAACCAAGACCACAACCATTGTCTGTAAGAGCATATCTTTATTCTTGATGTGGGAAAGCTCGTGGGCGATAACTCCCTCAAGCTCTACTTTTTCCAATTTATCTAAGAGTCCCTGCGTTACGGCAACTACTGCGTGTTTAGCATTTCTGCCAGTTGCAAAAGCATTGGGTTGACTTTCGTTTATAATATAGATTTTCGGAAAAGGAAGACCAGCCGTAATACAAAGATTCTCAACAATCCTATATAATGTGGGGTTGTCTTTTTTTTGAATCAATTTAGCTTCAGCCATAGAGAGAACAATTTTATCTGAATACCAATAGCTAGTAAAACTCATCAATATGCTAAAAATTGTTGCTCCGATTAATATAGCTGGGCTTTCTAAAATATAGCTAAAAAGCCAACCAAGACCAATTATCAACACCAAAAAAAAGGTCATTAAAAACCATGTCTTGCGAACATTCTTCTCAGCAAGATGATAAAGAGTCATATTTTATTCCTTGAAAATAGTTTACTACAAAGTTTAAAATTCCACTTTTGGCGCTTCTCTTTGCTCAGCTTCTTTCAATTCAAATAATTCCATTTTTTTATAATTGAAAAGTTGAGCAATAATATTAGAAGGAAAACTCTCAATTTTTATATTCAACGACTTAACATTGTTGTTATAAAATCTGCGAGACGCCTGAACCTTATCTTCTGTGTCAGTTAATTCTTCTTGAAGATGCTTAAAATTCTCTGCTGCCTTTAAATCAGGATAATTTTCTACCACCGCAAAAAGAGATTTTAATGTGCCTGAAAGCGCATTCTCTGCTTTGCCTTTCTCTACTGCTCCCTGGGCATTCATTGCCTGCGATCTGGCTTGAGTCACTTTTTCAAAAAGTTCTCTTTCGTGCTTGGCATATCCCTTAACGGCATTGACCAAATTGGGAATCAAATTATATCTTCTTTTTAGCTGAACATCAATGTCAGCCCACGCTTCTTTTGCCCTATTGCGCAAGACAACGAAGCGATTAAAAATATTTACGACAAAAAGTAAACAAGCTATTGTCAACGCAATAATAACTATAAATAATGTACTCATAATTTTATTTAATTAATGATAAACTTACATTGAAACAATATCATTTTTTAAACCAAAAAGCAACCCGCCTAAACGGGTTACTTTTCCAAAATTCAATAATTTTTACTTTAGAATCCTCCGTAAGGATTGCCTGCTGGCATCATCGGAGCAGATTCTTTCTTTTCTGGCTTATTAGCTATTACTACTTCTGTAGTTAAAAAGGTTCCTGCGGCAGAAGCGGCATTTTCAAGAGCTGACCTAACTACTTTAGTAGGATCAATAATGCCTGCCTGCATTAAATTCTCAAATTTCAATGTCTGCGCGTTGAAACCAAATCCCAATTCTTCGCTTCCTTTAATTTTGGCTACAACGACGCCAGAATCAACTCCTGCGTTTCGAGAAATTTGTCTAACTGGCTCTTCAATCGCTCTTTTAAGAATATCAATGCCTGTCTGCACATCTTTTGCCAAATTACCTTTCTCTTTAATCTCAATCGTGTTTAAGGACTTGGCTGCGTCTAAAAGCGCAACTCCCCCTCCTGGAACGATTCCTTCTTCAATAGCTGAACGCGCAGCAGATAAAGCGTCTTCTGCTTTATGTTGTTTTGCTTTCTGTTCAATCTCGGTAGGAGCTCCAACCTTGATGACAGCAACTCCACCAGCAATCTTTGCTAATCGTTCTTGAAGTTTTTCCTTATCAAATTCTGAATCAACAACTTCTAACTGTTGCTTAATCTGATTAACGCGAGCGTCTATATCTTCTTTGCTTCCCTTGCCTTCAATAAAAGTCGTGTCTTCTTTTGAAGATATAACTTTTCTTGCTTGGCCAAGCATATCTAATTCAGTGTTCTCAATTTTTAAACCAACATCCTCAGAAATAACCTTGGCTCCAACTAAGCAAGCAATGTCTTCCAACATTTCTTTTTTTCTATCCCCAAATCCTGGTGCTTTAATTGCCAAAGCATTTAACACTCCTCTTAGTTTATTAACTAAAAGAGTGGCTAACGCTTCTCCCTCTATATCGTCAGCAATCAAAACAAAATCTTTTTTACCAGCTTGGGTTATTTTTTCTAAAATAGGAACAATCTCTTTTAGAGATGAAATTTTCTTATCGGTAACAAGAATATATGGTTCTTCTAATTCTGCTTTCATATGGTCAGAATCTGTAACCATATATGGAGAAATATATCCCTTGTCAATTTGAAGACCCTTAACAATATCTTTTTGCAATCCAAAGGTTTTTGATTCTTCAACGGTGACAACTCCATCTTTTCCAACTTCGTCAATAACTTCAGCGATCAAGTTCCCGAGTTCAGAATCTTCTGCGGCGATAGTGGCTACTTTAGCAATATCGTCTCTGCCAGTCATTGATTGAGATGATTCTCGTAAAGATTCAACGACTCTCTTTGTCGCTTTACTAATGCCTTTTTTTAATGCTAAAGGATTAGCTCCAGCGGCCACATTTTTTAAGCCCTCAACTATAATTGCTTGAGCTAAAACGGTAGCAGTAGTTGTGCCGTCACCAGCTGAATCGTTTGTTTTTGAAGCAACTTCTTTTACAATCTCGGCTCCAAGATTTTCAATTTTATCCTCTAATTCAATCTCTTTGGCAATAGTAACTCCGTCATTAGTGATAGTAGGAGAACCAAAGCCCTTATCTAAAATAACATTCCTCCCACGGGGGCCTAAAGTAACCTTTACGGCGTTGGCCAATTTATCAACCCCTGTTTTTAGTTTTTTCCGAGCAATCTCGGAATATTCAATTTGTTTTGCCATATTTCTTTAAATTAATTAATCAAGAACTGCAAGTATGTCTTCCTCCCTTGTTATTAAATACTTTTTATCGTTTACTTCTATTTCATTAGGTCCATATTTTGTGAAAAGAACCTTGTCACCGACCTTTACCTCTAAGGGAATTATTTTCCCGGAGGAATCTTTTTTGCCAGAGCCAACAGCAACCACACTGCCTTGTTCTGGTCTTTCTTTTTCTGCTGTTTCTGGCAGAAAAATCCCGCTTTTTGTTTTCTCTTTAGCGGTCTCTGGCTCAATAAGAACATAATCAGCTAACGGTTTGATATTCATAAATAATATTTAAAGTTAATTATATATAAGCTGAAATCGTGATTTTTATACTAAACTAAACAATAAATTTTGTCAAGAAAACCTCTTGCTGATTTTTAATTAAATATGTTAAGATAAAATAATGAGAAAATTTCTATTTCAAGTTTTGGCTGGAATGCTTGGAACATTTTTAGCCACTCAGATAATCCCTGGTGTAACTTTTTTAGGACCGCGTAAATTTTTTTTATTTATCGGTTTGGCTTTCGGAATAATAAACTATTTTATTAAACCAGTTCTTAATTTTATACTTTTCCCCATCCGACTATTGACTTTTGGGCTCATTGGGTTAGTAATAGATATCGGCATTGTTTGGTTTGTTTCCTTTTTCCTTTTCCCTGACTATCTAAAAATCTCAAACATTGCCGCATTAATAGGTAGCACTATCATTATTTGGTTAACAAGCTTCCTTTTTTATTTACTTGCCAAACGAAGTTGGCATAAACAAAGATTATATGATTAATATTCTTGCGATATTACAAATTATTGTTTCCGTCCTCTTGGTAGCCGGTATTCTTCTACAACAAAGGGGCTCTGCCATGGGTTCAGCTTTTGGACAAGAAGGTGGTGCTTTTTATGGTACTAGACGGGGTGCTCAGAAAAAAATATTTTGGGCGACAGTAACTCTGGGAGGACTTTTTATTCTTTTATCTATCTTAAATTTAATTTTCTAATCTTTTTGTTTTGAAGAAAATAAGATTTAATCCAAAAAAAATAAAGCTGGCATTACCTGAATTAAAACGATTGAAATATTTGCCAAAAATTTTAACCAAAACTGAAAAATGGTTGTTCTTTTTATTCTTTCTTGGTTTTATCGTCTCATCAGTTGTTTTAATATTCTCCTGCTATTATCAGCAAACAACAATAGCACCAACTAATGGAGGTATTCTGCGAGAAGGAATAGTCGGACAACCAAGATTCATTAATCCAATCTACGCGGCATCTAATGATTCTGATAGAGACCTTGTTAATCTTATCTTCTCCGGACTTTTCAAATATGACAGCGCTGGGAAAATAATTCCAGATTTAGTTGAAAATTATTCTATCGAAGAAAATGGTAAACTTTACGATATTTTTCTAAAAAAAGATGTAACATTCCATGATAAAGAACCATTAACAGCGGACGATGTTCTCTTTACTATTAGAACGATTCAAAATCCCGACTTTCAAAGTCCTATTCAAGCAAAATGGTTAGAGGTGGAAGCAGAAAAAATCTCTGAATATGAAATTACTCTTAGATTAAAAAATTCTTACCCTGCTTTTTTGGAAACTCTTTGCTTAAAAATTCTTCCATCTCATGTTTGGAAAAATATTTCTGCGCAAAACTTTCCTCTTTCTCCATATAATTTTAAGCCAATTGGTTCGGGTCCTTTTAGCTTTAAAGATATTTCCCAGGATAAATCTGGAAATATTACTACAATTATTTTAGAAAAATTCCCTGATTATTATAATCAACTCCCCTATCTTCAGGAAATTTCTTTCCTTTTCTTTGAAAACGAAAAAGAACTATCACAAGCTGCTGAAAATAATATAGTTGATTCTTTTGTGTCTTTGACGGCTAATGCGGATAAAAAAATATATAACTTCAACGATTATTCTTTTACTCTTCCCAGATATTTCGCACTTTTCTTCAATTCTAAAGAGAATCCATCTTTAGGAGAATCCTCTATAAAAATGGCACTTAATTATGCCACCGACAAAGAAGAATTAAAAAAAGAAGTTTTATTTGATAAGGGAACGATTGTTTTTTCTCCTTTTTTGCCTGATATCTATCATCTAACCAGTGCGACTTCTTCAATTTACTTTAACATAGAAAAGGCAATTGAGCTCTTCAAAGAAGCTAAGTTTATAGAAGAAGACGGAAAATTAATAAAGATGAAAGAAGCAGAAACAATGCATTTCATTAGCACTCTAACTTCTGGCTCAAGGGGTAAAACAGTGGAATATCTACAAGAATGTTTATCTAAAATTGAAGGCGTTTATCCTGATGGAGAAATTACCGGCTATTTCGGCTCAAAGACAAAAGAGGCAGTAATAAACTTTCAAGAAAAATATGCTGATGAAATTTTAAAACCCTCCAACCTGACTAAAGGCAATGGCAGAGTTGGTCCAGGCACAAGAAAAAAATTGAATGAAGTTTGCATTATTTCCCCTGCCGAAACCATTCCTTTTGAAATAATTGTCACTACAACAGAAGATCCGATGTTGTTAAAAACAGCTGAGCTATTGAAGGCACAATGGGAAAAAATTGGAATAACAATAAAAATTGAATCTTTGCCCATCTCTGTTGTTAAACAAGAAACTATTAGAGAAAGAAATTATGAATCACTTTTATTTGGCCAAGTTCTTGGAATCGTTCCCGATCCTTTTTCTTTCTGGCACTCATCTCAAAAAAGTTATCCTGGATTAAATTTGGCGGGATATAAGAATGAAAAAGTTGACAAATTATTAGAAGACATCCGTACAGGAAAAGACCAAGAAGCACTATCTGAAAAATTTCAAAAAGCACAAGAATATCTAATGGAAGATATGCCTGCTCTATTTCTTTTCAATCCCGACTTTCTCTATCTTGCTTCAACAAGAATTAAGGGAATCAACTCTCATTTAATTGCAGAGCCATCTCAAAGGTTTGCAGAGATTCAAGATTGGTATATAAAAACCAAACGAGAGTGGAAATAATTCTAAGTATGTCAATTAAATAATATGGGATATGAAAAAAGATTTTGATTTAGAAAATATAAAGCCAGATATTCGCTGTCTGGAAGATATGGGTACTGTTTTTTATGATAAGGAGTGGCAAAAAACCGCTGACCCAGAAATGGAGCTATACTATATGTATAGAGGATTAAAAGAAAAAGAGAATTACAGATATGATATTACTGTCATTTTCCCCAAAATGCTTGGAAAAGAGTTTAATAAAACAAAAGGACATAAACATAATAAGGATTATGGAGAAATATACATAGTGCTTGAAGGTGAAGCAATATATTTAATGCAAAAAGAAAATAATGGAATTGTAGAAGATGTTTACGCCGTAAAAGCGAAAAATGGGGATGTCTGTGTTATCCCGCCTTATTACGCCCACTTCACTATAAATCCCGGTCAAACAGAATTAAAAATGGCTAATTGGGTTGACAAAAACTGTAAAAGCGATTATAAGGGAATCCAACAGAAACAAGGGGCTTGTTATTTTTATACAATCAATGGTTGGATTAAAAATCCAAATTATACAAGCACCCCATCTCTTCGCTTTAAACAACCCCAAAAATCTCTTCCAAAGAATTTTTCTTTTTAAAAAAAAGAAGCCCCTTTTGCGTTAAAGCTACAAAAGGGACTTGACCGTGAACGACGTTAATGTGCTTCTTGTTCTTCGGGAGAAAGCTGTATTATTTCTTTGATGAGCGAGACTTCTTAGATGATCGAGGTCTTTTAGTGATAACATTCTTGGCGGTCAAAATTTCCATTTTCCTACCAGTCCAAACAATTGTCTCTCTTACCTTAATCCCTTTAGGGAGTTGGTTCCTCTTTAGGAAAAAATAGAGAGACTCATTCTCTTCTGCTTCTAACGGCATTAACACCAAATGTTTGCATGCACTCTTACTTTGAAGTTGAGCGATGGAAAGCACTTGATATGCTCTACCCCAAACAGGCATAGATGTAATTGACATACCACGCACATAATAGAATACTCCACTCCAAAAAAGAGAAAGGCCAAGAACTATTATGGATGACCCCAACACCTTAAAGGCATCTATAGTCATCTTATGCCAATAAACAGGGAGCCACTCTCTCGCACCAACTGTTAAAGCAATTCCCCCTGCTAAAACAATAAGCCCTGTCAACGATAGATAGAACATTCCTATTTTTCTCATCGTACTCCTCCTTCTATCTTAGATGTCCCTACTTTAACATTTATTTATTTTTAGTCAAGCCGAAGTGGCGGAATTGGCAGACGCGCACGGTTCAGAGCCGTGTGCCCGCAAGGGCATAAGGGTTCAACTCCCTTCTTCGGCACAATAGGCATCAACAGGCCGGGTCTATTGCAGGTCGCACCAATAAACCAGGACAATTAGCAACACAATAAAAATCAGTTAAAATTTATAATTTATAAACAAATATGCAAACACAACTTAATAAAACAGAAGAAGATAGCTCATTAAGAATTATTCCTCTTGGAGGACAAGAAGAAGTAGGTCGCAACATGACCGTTTTTGAGTATAAAAACGATATTGTTATCCTTGACATGGGACTCCAGTTTCCTGAAGAAGACATGCCCGGAATTGACTATATTATTCCTAATATAAACTATCTAAAGGGAAAAAGTAAAAATATAAAAGCAGTTGTTTTTACTCATGGCCATATGGATCATATCGGAGCTGCGCCTATTCTCTTAGAAAAACTGGGCTATCCTTTAGTTATTGGATTGCCTTTGACAATCGCTTTGATAAAAAACAGAATGGAAAACCACAAAAAGGGTTCTTCTAAAAATCTAAAAAGTATCCAAATAAAATCAATCAACGAAAATATTAAACTGAATAATTTTCAATTAAGATTTTTTGAAGTTGAACATTCTATTATGGATTCTATGGGCGTTGTTTTCTCTACACCAGTGGCAACGGCTATTCATCTCGGGGATTGGACTCTTGGCACTGATTCTTCAAAAGAACCAATTTCATATGACTTTCTTTCAAAAACAGCCAAGCCAAGCGTCTTGATGATAGAAAGTTTGGGCGCAACCAATAAAACTCCGCTGTCTACCGAACAAGATATGTGGAAAAATCTTAGAAAAATTTTAAGCGAAGCACCAGGCAGGATAATCGTCGCCACTTTTTCCACTCAAGTTAAAAGAGTCAGAGATATAATCAATTATGCTGAAAAAATCGGTAAAAAGGTTGCTGTTGACGGTTTTAGCATGAAAACAAACATCAAGATAGCTCAACAATTAGGTTATATAAAAAGCGGAAAGGAAACGCTTGTGGATATAAAAAAGATTGGTGAAGAGCCAGACAATAAGGTTATTATTATTTGTACCGGAGCTCAGGGAGAAAACCGAGCCGTTTTATCCAGAATTGTAACTGGTAATCACAGATTCGTTCATCTTAAGAAAAAAGACACAATCATTTTTTCCTCCTCTGTTGTCCCGGGAAATGAAAGAACTGTTCAGAGATTGAAAGACAATCTTTATCGCCAATGCGACAATGTTATCCATAATGAAATTATGAATATCCATGTAAGCGGACATAATAATATAGAGGCAATCCAAAAAGTTGTAAAACAAATACAACCAACTTTTGTCCTTCCTGTTTATGCTAATCATTATCTTTTGAAAGAAGCGGAAAAAGATATTCAAGCGATTGGTTTTCCTCCTAAAAATATTTTTATTTTAGATAATGGGCATATTATCAAGTTTAACAAAGACAAAAGGCCCGTAATTGAAGCAAAAAAGGTAGACACAAGTTATGTTTTTATAGACGGACTTGGCTCTGATAATTTTGAGGCAATTGTGCTTCGCGATAGAAGAGCTCTTGCCACTGATGGTATATTCGTGATTATAGCAGCAGTTGATAATCAAACGGGAAAAATTATAAACTCTCCCGATATCATCTCACGAGGATTTGTTCATTTAGACGCATCTAAATTGCTTTTGAACCAAAGCCGTAAAAAAGTAGTTGCTGTTATTAATAAAGCAACTGGCTCCGGACAATCAATAAATTGGACATACATTAAGAAGAATTTAAGAGACGAGCTTGGCGATTTCTTCTATCAAAAAACAAAAAAACGGCCAATGATTTTGCCCGTTGTTATTGAAGTATAGTTTTATTCAATCAGTTCCTTTAATTCTCTTTCCTTTTGTATCAATAACTCCTCGCTTTCTGCTTCTATTGTCAAGCGCAAGAGCGGCTCTGTATTGGATGGCCTCACATTAAACCACCAATCTTTATATTCAACGGTTAGGCCATCTAATTTTGAGATATTTCCATCGCTAAATTTTTCTTCTATTTTCTTAATTGTTGTTTCTTTGCTTTCTACCTTAAAATTAATCTCTCCAGAATTAAAATATTTTTCCATTGGTTCAATTAATCTTCTAATTGATTGATTTTTTTCTATTAAAATTTTCAAAAGCCGTATCATAGTTAAAAGAGCACTCTCGCTGTAAGAGAAATCTTGCCAGAAAAAATGACCAGAAAGTTCTCCTCCCAAAAATGCCGATTCCCTTCTCATCGCCTTTCTTAAATAAGGATATCCCACTTTGCTTTTTATAACCTCTCCTCCAATTTCTTCTATTGCTTCTCTAACTCCCCTACTAATACGCGTATCGCAAGGAATCTTTTTGTTTTCCATTTGAGGAAGAAAAAATTGGGCAAATAGGGCAATCAAAAAATCGGTCTTTATTAATTCTCCCTGATTATCTAAAAGAATAAACCTATCTCCATCTCCATCAAATAATATTCCTAAATCAAATTTCTCCTTACTCATCAATTCTTTAATTTTAAGAAGCGCATTTTTATCCAACGGATTGGGCTCATGATTGGGAAAATTGCCATCCATATCCATAAAAAATCCTTTGTAATTAAGCCCTATTTTTTTTGCTAATTTTTCAAAAATAGGACCAACCATTCCATTTCCACAATCAACCGCTATTTTAATCTTAGAAAAATCAATACCCTCTGCTTCCGCTGATAAAAAATTTAAATAATCGGGCAAAAGATTTTGCTTTCTAATTTCCCCTTTTTTAATCTGCGACTCTGAAATGGGTGGCAGAGATTCAGAGAGAAGAACTTCTTTAATTTTTTCTATTCCCCCAACTTCTGCTAAAGCCATCACCCCTTTAAGAGAAAATTTCAATCCATTATATCCTTTAGGATTATGGGAAGCGGTAATCATTACCGAAGCATCAACTTTTAAATACCAGTTAGCAAAATAATTCATTGGAGTTGTGCAAAGTCCCATATCAATAACATCGCATCCTTCCAAAGATAAAGCTTGAATTATTCCTTCTAATAATTCTTGCGATGAATTTCTTATATCATAACCAACAACAATTTTTGGATTTGCTATGTTATAAAAATCCTTTACAAAAATCCCAAAAGCTCTGCCAATAGCGTAAGCTGAATCTTTATTAATCTGCTTTGGGTAAAGTCCCCTAATATCGTATGCCTTAAAAATTGAAGAATCTATATTCATATGCTCCCATTTTATCTTATTTTGTTGACCAAGGCAATCTCTTGTGTTAATATCGTGATATGATTAAAAATTACGAACTCTCCTGTCTCGTCTCCAGCAGAATAGACGAAATAGAAAGAGATACAATTATAGAAAATATTAATAAACTCGCGCAAGAAAAGGGTTGTGAGGTTCTAAAACCTATTTCTATATCCGAGGTAACCTTGGGTTACCCAATCAATGGAGAGGAAAAAGTTCAATTATTAGTGTTGAATTTTAAGTATGAAAATACTGATTTGATGGATATAAAAAAAGAAATAGAGAAAGATAAAAAAATAATTCGTTGCCTTTTGAAAAAAATCTCTCCTGAAAAGAAAATGCATATTCACAAAAGAAAGCCAAAACTAAAAGAAGAGCCTAAACAAAAAGGAAAGGTCGAATTAAAAGATATAGATAAAAAAATAGAAGAAATATTTAATTCTACAGAATCTCCATCTACTACTGGAGAACAACTCTCTAACGAATCAAAATAAATTAACCTCAAAAAAAATGAACTTAAATAAAGTATTCTTATTGGGTAATTTAACAAGCGATCCAGAATTAAGGAATCTTCCTTCTGGACAACAGGTTTGTAATTTTGGTATGGCAACTAATAAGACCTGGACAGATAGAGAAACTGGCGAAAAAAAACAAAAAGCAGAATTTCACAATATAGTTGCTTGGAGAAATTTAGCAACAATTGCTTCTCAATATTTGAAAAAAGGAGGATTAGTTTTTATAGAGGGTCATCTTTCAACAAGAAACTGGGAAGATTCGTCTGGTGTAAAAAAATATAAGACGGAAATTATAGCTGATAATCTTCAGCTTGGTCCTAGACGAATAGGAGCTCAAGAAGAATCTAACACCATAACAACTGGGACAGTTGCTAAAAAAACGGAAGGCATTGAACAATCTGCCAAAAAAACAAAAGAAAAATCTTCTGAATCCAAAGACATTCCGACTCCCGAAGATATTCCAACTATTCAAGAAGGCGACGATATTAATATTGACGAAATTCCTTTTTAAACAACAGAAACATAAAACAAAAATATGAATTGTCTTTTTTGCAAACAAGGAATAAAAGAGATTGACTTCAAAAATACAAAACAGCTAAAAGTATTTCTTACTGGATTGGGAAAAATCAGATCTCAAGAGAGAACTGGTCTTTGTCGTTTTCACCAAAGGCAACTTGCCAAGGCTGTAAAACAAGCTAGACATTTTGGTCTTCTTTCCGCTACTAAGAAATAAAAAAAATACCTTAAAACTAAAAAACTGCTTTTAGCAGTTTTTTTGTCAAAAATGATTCAATTTAACTTAATCAAAACTTAATTTTCTTTTGCTTTTTCTTCTTTTATTGCTTTAAGTGCTTTTTCTTCTATTTCTTTAGCGACTTTTGAATTCTCTTTCAAAAAATCTTTAGCAACTGGCATTCCTTGTCCTAATTTTACATTACCATAGTTAAACCAACTCCCGCTTCTCTTAATAATATCATATGTCAATCCAGCATTAATAATGTCAGCTGAATGAGAAATTCCCTCGTTATAATAAATATCAAATTCTGCTGTCCTGAAAGGAGCAGCTACTTTATTCTTGACTACCTTTGCTTTAATCCGAGAACCAACAATTTTATCGCCCTGTTTTATTTGAGCTCTCCTTTGCAAACGAACTCTTACAGAAGCATAAAACTTGAGAGCTAATCCTCCCGGGGTTGTCTCTGGATTGCCAAACGGAATTCCGATTTTCATTCTTGTCTGGTTCAAAAAAAGCACTATTGTTTTTGATTTAGAAGCAATGCCAGATAATTTTCTTAAACCCTGACTCATTAATCTAGCCTGCAAACCAATGTGTTGATCCCCTATTTCTCCTGCAATTTCTCTCCTTGGGGTTAAGGCGGCCACTGAATCAATAACAATAATATCTACTTGATTTGATCTTACTAAACTTTCAACGATTTGAAGCCCTTGTTCTCCTGAATCAGGTTGGGAAATAAAAAGATCTTCTATTTTAACGCCGAGTCGTTTAGCATAATCTGGATCTAAGGCGTGTTCTGCATCAATAAAAGCGGCTACACCTCCTTTTTTCTGCGCTTCAGCAACACAATGAAGCGCTAAAGTGCTTTTACCAGAACTCTCTGGACCATAAATCTCAATTACTCTACCACGAGGCAATCCGCCAATGCCTAATGCTATGTCTAAAAAAATTGAACCCGTATGAATTGCATCAACATCCACGGACTCAACATCTTTAAGCCGCATAATTGATCCTTCTCCAAATTCTTTTCTAATTTCTTCAATAGCTTCTTTAAGATTGGAATTTTCTATTTTTTTCTCTTGTTTTTTCTCTTGTTTAACCATAGTTTTAATATAACTAACTTCTTATTAATAATCAAGAATTATTCATCGTTGTTTATTTCTTCTTCCTCGCTTTCTCCTTGTTCTAATAGGGCATCTTCGTCAAAGAATACTTCTCTTGGCTTTGCTCCGTCAGCTGGACTGACTATTCCCTTTTCTTCTAATGTATCTAATAAGCGAGCGGCTCGCGCATAGCCAATGCGTAATTTTCTTTGTAAAAATGACGCTGATGCTTTCCTCGTTTCCAAAACTAATCTTTTTGCTTCTTGATAAACTGGGTCTAATTCTGTAACAACTCCGCTCATAGAGGTTCCTATTCGTTCTATTCTATCAAATTCAGTTTTAATACTTTCCGCTAAACTATCCTCTCCTTCCGCTGGAATATGATTTTGTTTAATAATAAAATCAACCACCTTTTCAATTTCTTTACTGGCAACATAGGCTCCTTGAATTCTTTTTGGTTTAGAAATTTCTGCTGAAATGAAAAGTGAATCACCTAATCCTAAAAGTTTATCTGCTCCCCTAGTGTCTAAGATAGTTCTAGAATCAACTTGAGACGCAACTTGAAAAGCAATACGAGAAGTAATGTTCACTTTAATAAGTCCAGTGATTACTTCTACGGAAGGCCTTTGGGTTGCTAATATTAAATGAATTCCGACAGCCCGTGATTTTTGAGCCAATTTTACAATTCCAGCTTCCATTTCTCTACCCTTAGACGCCATCAAATCCGCTAACTCATCTATGATAAGAACGATGTATGCCATTCCTTCATTATCTTGAATCTCTTTGTTGGTTTGCTTAAGTTTTTCTGAAGAAGATTTAATTTTTTGATTATATTCATCAATATTGCGAGCTCCGATCTCCGCAAAAACTTGGAATCTTCTTTCCATTTCTTCAATTAACCATTTTAAAGCAGTAAGCGTTTTTTGAACATCATATATTACAGGCGTTAATAAGTGAGACAGACCATTATAATTAATAAATTCTACTCTCTTCGGGTCAACTAAGATAATCCTCAATCGTTTTGGTGAATTACGATATAATAAACTTAAAATAATAGTGCTTAAACATACCGTTTTCCCGCTTCCAGTAGAACCGGCTACCAAAAAATGAGGCATTCTTGATAAATCTGCAAAAAACGGACTACCTACAACATCTCTACCTATAGCTATTAAAAGATGAGATGATGAGTTCTGAAATCCCGGTTCTGTAAAAAGATTTCTCAAGCGCACCAGCGTTCTTGTCTTGTTTGGGACCTCAACTCCCACCAATGATTTACCAGGAATTGGCGCTTCCATTCTTAAAGGATGGGCAGCTAAAGCTAATGACAAGTTATTATTAAGTGCGGTAATTTTTGAAAGCTTTACTCCTTCTGCCGGCTTAAGTGTGTATTGGGTTACGGTAGGCCCTATATTAATCTCCGACATTTTTACCGAAATATTAAAATTTTCTAATGTCTTTTCAATAATCTCTGCATTTGTTTTAACATCACCTGCTTGTGGCGCCCCCTTGTCTTCTGACAATAATTTTAACGGGGGGAGATTCCAACTTGTTTCTCCAGCAGATGGTTCTATTGGTTTTATTTCTGGCTCAAAAATTCCAGGAGTTTCTGTTGCCTCTGTGGAAATAATATTTTTATGTTCTTTCCCTGTGTTTTCTTTCTCTTTTTCCTCTTCAATTTTATTAACTTGAAATTTCGGCGCAAAAACTTTTTTAATAATCGGACGCACCGACTCTTTTCTTTCTTCTAAGAATTCATCTTTAGATAAATTTGTTTTTTTCTTTTTATGCGGAAGATAAAGAAAATACCAAAAAATTAATCCTGAAATAAGTATCATAACGGAAAAAAGAATCTTGCTGAACAAAGAACCAAAAATTTTAAACAATGGCCAAGCAATTATGTTACCAATCCAACCACCTCTTCCTGAAAATAATAGATTAAAATGTAAATTTTCAGTTCCAGAAAATTCAAATATAGCAAATATGCCACAAACACCTATACATAAAAAAACAATTGCTAAAAAAACAGACCACCCATTCTTCTTTTTCAAACCAAAACAAGAAAGCCCTCCAAGCAAAAATGTTAGAGGAACTAAGAAAATAGATTTTCCAACTAAAAATTCAGAAAATTTTAAAAAACCTCGGCCAGCTATGCCAGCTAAATTGAAAAATGACAAAATAGTAAAAAAAGCAAACAAAATAAGTAAAATCCCCGTAACCCAGGGCTTAACCGCCTCCGGTAAAATTGGCTCTCTATATTCTTTCTTTCTAAATAGACGCAAGAATAGAGAGGGCTTCTTAACAGCTCTTTTATAGGTTTTCTTTTTCTTACGCTTAACCATAAATCTATTTTACCATCTTCTTGTATCCACTTCCAATCGGAATAAGTTTCCCAATTATAACATTTTCTTTTAAGCCCCTAAGCTCATCCTTTTGTCCAGTTATTGATGCGTTTATTAAGACACGCGAAGTTTCTTCAAAGGAGGCTGCTGAAAGGAAACTTTCAGTTGTTAAAGACACTTTAGATATTCCGAGGATTAACTCTTGTAGAGTAGCTAATACTTTATTCTCTTTCTTTAATTTTCTATTTTCTATTAAAGCCACATTTTTCTCAACAACCTGTCCTTCCGAGAATTTACTATCACCTCTTTTTTTGATTCTAACTCGCGAAAACATTTGTTTGGCAATTGTTTCTATGTGCTTATCGTGAATTGCTACTCCCTGAGAAGCATAAATTTTTTGGACTTCTTTAACAATATAAACAGCGGTTGGGTATTTCCCAGCTGCTTTAAATAATTTTTTTAAATCAATATTACCCTCGCAAAGTCGCTGACCTGCTTTAACTTCGTCTCCAGGACTAACTAAAATTGTTCTTCTTACGGGCATTTCATATTCCGTAATTGCCTTATCCTTCTTTTTTGATGTTTTTTCTTCTTTAACTTCTCCCTTGTTTTTTGTTTTTTTCTCTTGTTTTTTCTCTATTTTATTTTGCACCCTTATAATCCCTTCCCCTACTTTTATTACCTTTCCGTCAGAAATAGCAATAATTGCTTCTCCCTTAGGTATTCTTTTTTCAAACACCTCTTCTACTCTTGGAAGACCATGAGTAATGTCTCCAACAGAAGCAACCCCTCCTGTATGAAAAGTTCTTAATGTCAACTGTGTGCCAGGTTCTCCAATCGCCTGTGCTGCTACAATCCCTACTGCCTCGCCAAGATTCACTAATTTATTATGTCCTAAATCCCAACCATAACACTTTTGACAAACGCCTCTCTCTGATTTACAACTTAATGGAGAAAAAACCCTCACAGCATCAATGTCGCTATCAACGATTTCTCTGGCTTTCTGCCAATCAATAATTTCTCCCTTTTTAACTAAAATCTTTTCTCCTTTTTCATTGGAAAATGATATATCTTCTACGCTAATGCGACCAACAATCTTAAAGATAAAGTCTTGTCCCACCTCGTCGCTATCTTTTTTAGAAACTAAAATTCCCTCTGTGTCTCCACAATCTGCCTCACTCACAAAAACATCATGGGCTACATCTACTAAACGCCTCGTAAGATAACCAGCCGTAGAAGTCCTCAATGCTGTATCTGCTGTTCCTTTCCTCGCTCCATGAGTGGAAATAAAATATTCTAAAATACCAAAACCTTCCTTGAAAGAACTCTTGGCTGGAAATTCCATAATTTCACCAGCTGGATTGATAACTAATCCCTTCATACCAGCCATCTGAACTGGTTGGGACCAACTTCCCCTTGCTCCAGCATCAATAGAAGTAAAAACAATTCCATCTGGAGGAAGATATTTGGGCACTAAAGATTGAATTTCTGCTTTGGTTTTTTGCCAAATCTCAATAACTTGAGTTTTTCTTTCTTCTTCTGTTAATAAACCTTTTATAAAATATTCTCCTATTTTTTTAACCTCTGCCTCTGCCTGCTCTACTAATTTTGTTTTTTCTGGAGGGATAACTAAATCATCTATGCCCCAACTTAAACCAGAAATAGTGGCATATTCAAAACCGATTTTTTTAACTTTATCTAAGGTCTCTGTCGCAACACTATTATCATAATCTTCTATAATTCGTCTCGTAAAATCTTTTAATTTTTTAGAATTTATCAAATCGTTCTGAAACGGAAAATTATCTGGTAGCGATTTATTAAAAATTATCCTACCTAAAGTTGTTTCTAAAAATTCATTATTAATCTCTACTTTTATTTTAGCTTGTAAATTAATCACTCCTGATTCATAGGCTAACAGTACCTCTGCTGGAGAAGAAAATATCTTACCTTCCCCCTTCACGCCTTCTTTCATCTTGGTCAACCAATAACATCCTAAAACCATATCTTGGCGAGGAGTAACAACTGAAAGACCTGTGGCTGGTTTTAATAGATTAGAACCAGAAA
Organism: uncultured Candidatus Saccharibacteria bacterium; assembly: GCA_964563465.1. Taxonomy (GTDB): domain Bacteria; phylum Patescibacteriota; class Minisyncoccia; order Minisyncoccales; family PEYH01; genus JAYENY01. The sequence continues at coordinate 18,288 of CAZLVZ010000007.1, forward strand.
GCATTCTTTCTTCTACTTCTTTCTGCGCCCTTTCAGACAAAGGCAAGAAAACAGCCATTTGATCTCCGTCAAAATCAGCATTAAACGCCTCGCAAACCAAAGGATGAATTCTTATTGCTTCACCTTCAACTAATTTGGGTCTAAAGGCCTGAAGACCCAATCTATGAAGAGTCGGGGCTCTATTTAAAAGAACCAACCTATTTTTAATAACTTTTTCCAGGGCCTCCCAAACTTCTTCTATTCCTTTTTCTATTAGATTAGATGCTTGTCGAACATTATAAGCAATTTCTTTTTCTAAAAGTTCAGCGCTTACAAATGGCTTGAAAAGCTCTAATGCCATTTTTTTTGGTAAGCCACACTCGCTGAATTTTAAATCAGAATCTCCAACGATTACTGAACGGCCTGAATAATCTACTCTCTTGCCTAAAAGATTTTGACGAAATCTTCCTTGCTTTCCTTTCAGCATGTCAGCTAAAGATTTTAACAATCTTGATTGTCCGGTAGAAGCAATAGTTGTGTGCCCGCTTCTCATTCCATTATCAATTAAGGCATCAACCGCCTCTTGAAGCATTCTTTTCTCGTTTCGCAAAATAACTTCCGGAGCATTTATCTCTAATAAATATTTCAAACGATTATTGCGATTAATTACTCTTCTGTAAAGATCGTTTAAATCAGATGAAGCATATCTTCCACCATCTAATTGAACCATCGGACGCAATGCAGGGGGCAAAACAGGAAGAACAGTTAGAAACATCCATTCTGGACGAATCTTATTCTCAAGCATATGCTTTAATAAATTAACTTTTCTGAAAAGCTTTTTTTGTTCTATCGCTGTAAGTTTTATTTCTTTTTTCTCTGCTTCGTCAATAATCTTTTTCAAGTTAAAATCAGCAAAGATTTTTCTCAATGCCTCTGCGCCTGTTCCAGCTTCAAAAATACCTCCATATTTAGAAGAAAGTTCCAAATATTCTATTTCTGAAATAACCTTCAATGGTTTAATTATTTCCAGGTCTTTCATGGCCACAACCTTGGCTCGCTTCAATTTTTTAACAAATTCTAACTTTTCTTTTTTTATCTTTGCTGTTTCTTTTTTCACTTTTTCTCCTTTTTCTTGTTTCTTTGTCTTCTTGCCTTCATCCTGCATTTTTAATTTTTCCTTGAATTCTCTTTGAATTTCAGCAATAATCTTTTTCTTCCCTTCTTTGTCTACTTTAACAATAATGTATGAAGCGAAGTAAGCAATTTTTTCCAAATGTTGTGACGATAACCCTAAAATACTCCCCATAATTGAAGGAACTCCTCTTAAAAACCAAATATGTGAAACTGGACAAGCGAGCTTAATGTGCCCCATTCTTTCTCGTCTAACTGATGATTTAACTACTTCTACCCCGCATCTATCACAAGTTAATCCTTTGTAACGAATACCCTTATATTTGCCACAATAACATTGATAATCTTTTTCTGGACCAAAAATTCGCTCACAAAATAAGCCATCTTTTTCGGATTTTTGTGTACGATAATTAATAGTTTCTGGCTTTAATACTTCACCGTGACTCCACGATAAAATTTCTTCAGGAGAAGCCAGTGTTATTTTTATACTTTTTATATCCTCAACTTTCATAAAATCAATTTAAAATGTTAAATTGTTTATTTCTTTTCCCCAAAACTTACGCTTAGCCCCAAAGATTTAAGTTCGTTAACAAGTAATAAAAATGATGCTGGAACGCAGGGACTTTCAATCTTTTGATTCTTTAAAATCGCTTGATAAGTTGCCGCTCGCCCAGCAACATCATCTGATTTAATTGTAAGCATTTCTTGTAAGGCATAAGCTGCTCCGTATCCCTGCAATGCCCAAACCTCCATTTCTCCAAATCTCTGCCCTCCAAATTGGGCTCTACCTCCCAACGGTTGTTGAGTAATTAAAGAATAAGGACCAATAGAACGCATATGTATTTTATCTTCAACCATATGTATTAAACGCATCATATATATGTAGCCCACCATCACCTTATCTTCGAAAGGTTTTCCTGTTTTCCCATCATAAAGAACTATTTTTCCATCTTCTGGAAGACCTGCTTTTTTGAGCTCCTCTTTAATGTCTTTCTCGTTAGCCCCAGACAAAGCTGGAGTAATGGCTCTATATCCTAATATCTTCGCCGCCCAACCTAAGTGAGTTTCTAAAACTTGTCCAAGATTCATTCGAGAAATTACTCCTAAAGGATTTAACACAATATCTACTGGAGTTCCATCTGCCATAAAAGGCATTTCTTCTGGCGGTAAAACTTTAGAAACGATACCTTTATTGCCATGCCTTCCAGCTATCTTATCTCCAACAGTTATTTTTCTTAATTGAGCTACTTCCACTTGAATTCTTTTAATCACTCCTGGCTGAAGTTTGTGTCCAGCTTCTCTTGAAAATTCTTTTACTCTTACAACTCTGCCTTTCTTTCCGTGCTCCATTAACATAGATGTATCTTTTACATTCTTCGCCTTTTCTCCAAAAATTGCCCAGAGCAATCTCTCTTCCGCTGTCAATCCTGTTTCGCCTTTTGGAGAAATTTTACCGACTAAAATGTCATTTGGTTCCACGGTTGCTCCCACCTGAATAACGCCTTCTGCGTCTAAATCTTTAAGCTTTTCTTCTGAAACATTGGGTATGTCAGAAGTTGTTATCTCTGGTCCTAATTTAGTTTCTCTAACATCACAAGAAAATGTTTCGATATGAATACTGGAAAGTAGCTCTTGCTCCAAAACACGACTGGAGAGAACAACTGCATCCTCGTAGTTATTACCTCTCAATGATAAAAAGGCAACCAAAAGATTTTGACCTAAAGCTAACGATCCTTTATCCGAGCCGGTAGAATCCGCCAATAATTGTCCTTTCTCAATCTTCTGACCCTTACTCACAACGGGTTTGTGGTGAAAATATGTAAATTGATTAGTAGCGTCAAAATTTCTTAATTTATAAATTTCATTTTCTTTTTTCCCTTTTTTATTTTTAATCTTTACATGTTGAGCATCAACTTCTGTTACTTCTCCTTCTTCTTTAGAAAAAACCGCTTTGCCCGAATCTCTGACTACTCTATCTTCTAAACCAGTGCCCACCAAAGGACACGAAGGATTAATCAATGGCACTGATTGTCTTTGCATATTTGAACCCATTAAAGCTCTATTCGCATCATCATTTTGAAGAAAGGGAATAAGCGCAGTTGCAGTGGATATAAACTGTTCTGGAGATACATCCATAAAGTCAATTTTATTCTTATCTACCATTTTTGGCCTACCCTTCACTCTGGCCTCTAATTTTTTGGATAAAATATTACCTTTTTCGTCAACCTTAATTCCTGCATCTGCAATACTGTATTTTTCTTCTTCAAAAGCGTTAAGATATAAAAATTTTTCTGTTTTTCTTCCTTTTTCAACCTTAAAATATGGGGTTTCAATAAACCCATAAGAATTAATTCTGCTATACATTGCTAAATGCCCAACTAATCCTACATTTGGGCCTTCTGGGGTTTGAATTGGACAAATTCTACCATAATGAGAGGGCTGAACATCTCTTACTTGCAGTCCAGCTCTTTTACGAGTTAAACCACCGGGACCTCCGGCAGTTAATCTCCTTTTATGCTCCAACTCGGCTAAAATATTCTCATTATCCATAAATTGAGAAAGCTGACTTGAGGCAAAAAATTGTTTAATAACAGCCATAAACGGTCTTGGGTTGAGAATTCTATTCGGAGCTAAATCCATTGGATCTAAGGTGGTCATTCTGTCTCTGCTTATTCTCTCTACTCTCGCTAACCCAACCCTTAATCTGTCCTTCAATAGCTCTGAGATTGTTCTAACCCTCCTGTTCCCCAAATGGTCAATCTCGTCTGCCTTGCTTCCCGGAGTGTTGTTGAGTCTAATTATTTCTCTCATAACCGCCGTTACATCTTCAACTCTTAGCACTCTGTCTTCTATGTTAATTTCTTCTCCAAACTTTATTTCTTTTTTTGCTTTTGATTTTTTACTCTTAATTTTTGATTTCAATTCTGGTAATCTTTGCAAAGTTTTCCATCTACCAACTTTAGATAAATCGTATCTCTCAAAATTGAAAAACATATTTTCAATCAATTCTTTCGCGGTGTCTGGAGAAGCTAAATCGCCAGGCCTTAATCTCCTATAAATTTCTACCAATGCTTCTGCCTGATTATTAGTAGAATCTCTTCTAAGTGTTTCTTCTATATAATTAATTTCTCCCCTATCAATGTCGGAGAACTGGGATTTAATTTTTTCGTCACTATCAACGCCAAAGGCCCTTAAAATTGTTGTGGCAGGAACTCTTCTTCTTCTGTCTATCTTTACTCCGATAAAACCAGAGGCATCTGTTTCAAACTCCAACCAACTCCCTCTGTTTGGAATTATTCTTGCTCCAAAATATTCTTTTCCTTTAATCTTCCTACAAGTAAAAAATGCTCCGGGGGAGCGAATCAATTGTGAGATAACAACCCTTTCAACGCCGTTGATAATAAAAGTGCCCCTTTCTGTCATTAAGGGGAAATCACCAAAAAAGACCTCTTGGACTGTTTCTTCTTTTGTCTTGAGGTCAACTAATTTAATCAACATCTTAAACGGCGCAGAATAAGAATCTTCGTATTTTTTAGCTTCAAATTCATCCTTATAATGCGGTTCGCCTAAAGTATAATCCAAAAACCAAAGCTCCAGCCATTTGCCCGTATAATCGCGCATTGGCGAAACTTCTTCAAACAATTCTTTAAGCTCTCTTCTCCAAAATTCTCTCCAACTTGCTTTTTGTACTTCTAATAAATAAGGTAAAGGTAGGCGAACATTAGATTTAGAAAAATCTTTTGTTGTCATTTTGCTGACTAAAAATCAATAATTATAATTATCAATTATCGCAACTCAATTGATAGAGCACGACAAAAAATTCCCCTCTTTTCTTCAAAGGGCAAAATGCTTCTTATGCTTCTTTAAGAAGAATATAATTTCAAAGTTAAATATCCTATTTGATTTTTATTCTACACGCTTATAAAAATAAGTCAATACTTACTATTGATAATGGTCATTAATGTCAATTTCATAATGTAGGGGAAGAATTTTCATGTCTTGAAATGAGAAGATCTCATTAATCCTTTCTTTGAACTCTTAAGAAATGCTTGATTATAAAGCCCCGTATTCTTAAATGCTTCAACAACCTCTTTGCTATTTTGGCTTTGGGGGGGAGAAAAAATATCTCTCTCCATCAATTGACGCAAATATTCATAACGAAGAGCTTTGTCTAATAATTGCTGATATTCTTTTTTCGGAACAGTAATAGTAGCCATGTTTTTTATATCATTTAGTATTATAGATGTTTTAAAAACTCTTCTGGCGTGAGCTCAACTTCTCTTAAAATTTGCCTTAATAATCCTTTTCCAATATCTTCGCCGCCATGATGCGGCACCAATGTAAATCTTCCATCAGCATGTTTAAAACAAATATGCGACCCTTTCTGACGCACCTCATAAAATCCAAGTTTCTTTAAAACTCTAATTAGATCTTGGACCTTAAGTATCGGAAGGCGTCTCTTCATACCACTTCCACTGTCTCAAGTCCTATAAAAACTGGCTCATGGGCAAAATCTTTTATGCGTCTTCGATATTGGGAATCAATATTAGCCACTTCTAAGCAAAGTGATATTGCCTCTCTAACTCTTTTAGTAAGCTCTGGCAAAGTTTTAGCTTGAGTATAACAACCAGGCAATGATGGGACTGAAGCCACAAAATAGCCGTCTTCATTTTGCTCAACGATAATCTTAAATTGTTTTTTTTCTCTAGCCATAATCCCTATTATATCCTTGATTAACGCATTGTCAATCTTTTAGATTTACTCTAAGCGACTTATTCTTCCTCTTTCGTTTCTATCTCTTCTATGTTTTCTTGCGTTTGAATGTTTGTCCCTCTCAAGCTATCAACTTTTTGAAATATAGAAAATCTAAAAATTGGAAATTATTTAATCTCCTCCAGTACTCCCTCCTCTTCTTCTTCTGGTAATTCAATTTCCTCTTTTGGCTCGCTTGTCCCGGCTTTTAATCTTTTAATTCTGTCTTTTACTTCTTGATTCGTAGGATTTGCAACAGTAACAATCTCTAATTGCGCTAATGCCTCATCAATTTTCCCTTGTTTTTCATAGGCAACAGCCAACGAATATCTAGCATTTGAATAACGAGGATTCAGAATTAATGCTCCTATAAATGCATTAATTGCTTTATCCGTTTGATTGTCGTTGTAATAAAGTCGTCCTAAGTGGAACAAAGCTTCTGGATTATTGACTTCTTTTGATAAAAACCATTCTAATTTCGCAATTGCCTCTTCTTTGTTCCCCTCTTCTTCCAACATTAATGCCCAACTTATATTCCCTGGTGCATAATTTTCTTTCTGCGCTAATGCTTTTTCAAATTCTATCTTAGCTTCCTCTTTCTTCCCTACTAACAGATATAAATTTCCTTTGTCTGTATAAATTCTTGGATTTTTAGGTGCTAATTCCGATTCTTTATCCAAACTTTCAATCGCTAAATTAATGAACTGATTCTTGTCTTGAGACATTGCTGCTATTGTTTGATATAAATCAGTCAAATTCTGCCAAGAATTAATATCATTGGGAGCAATGGCGATAGCATTATTAGCAAACAAGCGGGATGTTTCAAGATTTTTCATAACATCTTCTTGACTTCCCCCAGATTCTGTCTCTGTTAATGCTTGTTGGGCCTTAACTAAAAATACTTTAGAAAAAACCATTTGATATCTTGCTTCCCGAGGATTCAGTTTGATTGCTTGCTGAAGAATTTCTCCTTTTTTATTAATATCAGGTTCATTCAACGCTTTAACATATTTAGCATCAGCTAAATAAACTTTAAGTCCGAAAAAAGAAACAACTATAAAGACCAAGAATAGAATTATACAGAATGTTTCCAACACTAACGCTATCTCCACAAAATCCCTTAACTTAAATTCTTTATTTCTAATAAAGGTTTTGTCCCCTTCTTCTGTCTTCAAGCTAAACCAACTAATTATTAAAGCCAAGAAAAGCCAAAACAGAAAAGACAAAGTTAATGTTTGATAATAGAAAAACTGGATCAAAAGAAGAGAAGCAAAAACAAGAAGCAATAGTTGGCTTCCACTATCCAGTTTCTTTGTTTTCTTTTTCGCGAAAGTAAATCCAAATTCTTCTCTTGAAACAAGAATTTTCCAAAAGAAAAATCCAATAATCGCTAAAAATGCAAGTAATCCCAAAAATCCGGTTGTAGCTAAAATTTCAGAGAAGACATTGCCAGAACGCTCAAAAGAAATTGCCCAAAATCCTCCATTATTAAGAGTTGCTGGTCTAAATTTAGAAACATCATAATAAAAAGTGCCTAATCCACTCCCAACTAATCCTTCTTTGACACCACTAATCGCTGTTTTTCCTGCTACACTCCAAGATTCTCCTTGTGTCATTATTCTTTCTGAAGCAAAGCCCGGACTTTTATTCAAAACAAAATTAGGAAATGTTGTTGCCATTATTTTGAAATTCAAAACTAAAAACAAGGCAGAAACAATAATCAGTGCAATCGGCAAAATTAATTTATGAACCTCTTTTTTAAGAGTCCTTTTTCTTAAAACAAAAATTACTAAAAATAATAAATTTAGAGCTAAAATAATCCAAGCTGGAGTAAAGTCAGCGATAATCAAGAGCAGAAAAGCAAAGAATATAAAAATCCCAAGCAAGACATTACGCATATTTTTTCTTTTTGAAACATTTGCGAAAGGAGCTGAAGTGCCCAAAACCATCAAGACAGCCAAACTAAGCAAAACCACTAAAAACATTGCTAAGGCCTCTAAAGTTCCTCCTACTGGACTGATGCGTAACGCTAAATTTCTAACCAATGGCTCCAACGGCTTAATCATTGCTAATTTTGCCCAAATCCCGAATAAAGCAAAATAAGCAAAAAACATTACTACCCCACCAGACCAAAGTAAAGTTTTAATAATTCCATTTATTGTTATAACTCCTGTTTTTTTGTTCTCTGTTTTTGAATCTTTGCTCTTAATCCCAAGATTATTAACAATTAAAAAATAAAATGCACCGAATGTTAAGAGAGATACAAGCCCTGTACTAAATCTCCCATAATATCCAAATAAGCTAAAAGTTTTTCCCACCGAAAAAACAGAAGAAATTATAGCTATTGCCATAAAACCCAAAACAGCAAAATCTATAACTGAGTATCTTATACTCACTTTTTTATCTTTGACTATCATCTTTAATAGCCAGACGAGTGCAGAAAGCCACACCAAAAAGAACGAAAGATAGAGCTTGTTAAACTCTAAAACCTCAAAAGTAAAAGGAAGAAAAAACACTGGCATTAAAAACACCGTACCGTACATAAGAACCTTGAGAATCTTGTTCAACATATTTTTATTTAATTCTTAATTTAATTATAATTGACGACTGATTAAAAATAACTAATAATGAATTATTTTTACCATTTTTTTCTCAAAACATCAATTGCTGATTGATCAATGCCCCCAATTTTCTCTATTTTCACCTTATCCACAGAAAAGGACTTGACAATTATAGAATTCGACAACAGTGTAAATATACAATTCTTCAAGAGCCCTTTCGGGGGTTCTTGTTTTGCGTCTGTCGAAGTGCGTCTGTCGGAGTCAGACTCCGACAGCCCTATCCTTAATCCTCTAATTTTAAA
>CAZLVZ010000008.1:0-25295 GCA_964563465.1 uncultured Candidatus Saccharibacteria bacterium
AAAACTCGGAGCGACAGGAGTAAATATTGTTAACGCCTCTGGGAAAGACGCCCAGCAAAGCTTTCCTCATTTACATTTTCATATTGTTCCAAGATATAAAAATGATGGATTAGATTTGTGGTTTCATGGCAAATCAAAAGATATTAACGAAATAAAAGAAATACAAGCAAAATTACTTTCTTAGTAGAAGATTTTTACTTTTGTGGTTTAAAAAATATAATTTGCTTTTTCTATAATTTTTTAGATATAATATATATAGCATAGAACATTAAAAATCATTTTTAAGGAGGAGCAATGCCGAATCCAGGGATTTCTCACAAGAAGTTAGTAGTTTTTTCTGGCTTTGTAAGGGCAGGGAAGACTCATGCAGCGAGATTAGCGACATTGGCGCTCGGAGCAGTTTATCTGAGCACGGATATTATCCGAGAACAACTAATTAATGACGGAGTAATTCCGGCTCAAGAAAGATATACCGTAGAACGTATGAAACAGGTTTACGACGAACTTTTTGCTAAAGCAGAAAGCAATCTTGAAAATGGGAAAAGTGTCGTTTTGGACGCAACTTTTACTAAACAAGAAAGCAGAGATCGAGTTATAAGATTGGCCGAAGAAACAGAAGCTAATTTGTTCGTATTTCTTGTGAAATGCGACGAGGCGACAATAGAAGAAAGAATAAGGACAGGTGTTATCCATCAAGAGATCACTGGTTCTATTTTTCCGCCTGTTAGATACGATGGAGATTTTAGCGAAGCCGGAATAGAGGTTCACAGATTAGTAAAAGAAGCTTTTTCACCAATTAGTTGGGAACACACGATTATAGACGGCACAAAACCGCCATCTAAAATGTATCTACAGATAAGCTCTATGTTTGCTTCTTCCAATCCCTTATTTCCCTTGAATTAAGGAATATGCGCCGCCCTCGGCTTGCCGGGGGCATTTTTTATTGCCCTTTTTGGTTAGGCAGGATATAATATAAAATCTTAAACATTATTGTAACAATGTATGCGTAAAAAACTTGCTACCTTTATTTTATTCGCATCAGGTATAGTTCTTTTTATTTTTACCCTTAAAACCGTAGGTTTGCCACAAATAAAAAATACCTTATCTTTACTAAATTTTTGGCAATTAATTTTGTGCTTAGTCACCATTTTCCTTGGCATAGTTGGAGTAGGCGCCTTTAAATGGTGGATAATTATAAAAAACAATACAACAAAAGCGCCAAAACTTTCTAAAATTTTTTGGATAAAATGGATTGGATGTAGCATTAGTTATCTGACTCCCGCTCCTTTATTCGGGGGAGAACCAGTAAGATTCTATATATTGAAAAAAGATAGCGAGATTCCTTCAAGCACAATTGTTAGCTCCATTATTCTTGATAAATTGACGCTCGTGCTGATATCTTCAATCTATTTTTTCTTAGGCATATTTTTTCTTCTATTCTATTTAAATTTATCGTGGCTTAGAGAGATAATATTTTTTGGAATCTTATTTTTTGCTATATTAATATTTTGGTATTTATTGCGGACAGCAGGAAAGATTTCTTCGGAAAAAGGACTTTTTATTATTTTAATGGAACGACTTTCTTTAGATAAGCTTAAATTTGTTAAAAAACATGAGCAAAAGATATTAGAAATAGAAAAGGAGATAGTTGATTTCTTTAAACTACCTAAAAAAATAATTTTTCAAATAGTGTTTTTGGCAGCCACAGAAGTTGCCCTTGTCTTGGCAGCATGTTGGCTTATTGTCTTTTTTATGGGACAAACATTGAAAGTTCCTAAGTTATTTGCTATAAAGAGTATAGTAGATTTATCTTATGTTGTTCCTTTTCCGGCCGCTTTGGGGAGTTTAGAAATTAGTCAGGCATTTGTTTTCCAGGCATTAGGATTTAGTTTAGCTACCGGCGTAGGATTCAGTCTAATTCTAAGAGGATTGAATATAATAATTGCTTTTTTGGGTCTATTAGTTTTAGCGTGTTTCCAATTTAAACTCTTGGGCAAACGAATTGTTAATTTTTTCTCTAAATTTTTATCCATATGAAAAATATTTTAAGTAAAAGTTTAATTGCTGTTATAATCATTGTAGGTGGTTTTGCTATTTTTAATTTTGGATTTCAGTATGGTTATAATCAAATTCCAGAAGCTCCAAGTAATTTACCTCCAGACGCAGACATTACTATTCTGTGGGATGTTTGGGACAAGATAGAAACAAAATATGCTGACTCTGTTGATTATCAGAAAATGATCTATGGGGCGGCTAAGGGACTAGTAGCAAGTCTGGGAGACCCTTATTCTGTTTTTATGGAACCGGAAGATAGTGAGATTTTTAAGGACGATATCTCTGGCGCATTTGAAGGAGTGGGAATGGAGATCAGCATTAAAGATGGCCAATTAACAGTAGTGGCGCCCTTAGAAGGCACGCCGGCCCAAAAAGCAGGTATTTTATCAGGAGATAAAATTGTAAAAATTGAAGATACTTTTACTCGAGATATTACATTAAACAAGGCAGTAAAGATGATTCGTGGAGAGAAGGGGACTAAGGTTAAGTTAACCGTTTATCGTGAAGAATGGGAGGATACTAAAGATTTTGAGATAATAAGAGGCGTTATACAAATTCCTTCTGTTAAATGGGAAATTCTTGAAAATAATACAGCCAAGATAACAATATACCAATTTTCTGGCAATTTGAGTTTTGAGTTTACCAAAATAGTTGATAAAATAGTAAATGATGATTCAATAGAAAAAATTATTCTTGATCTTAGGAATAATCCAGGAGGATTATTGAGCGAAGCGCAATCTATTGCTGGATGGTTCTTGGAAAAAGGAGATATCGTTACTATCGAAAGTTTTGGTGAGAATAAGGAACAAAAAGAATACTTAGCAACAGGTAATGAATTGTTAAAAGATTATCCTTTGGTTGTTCTAATAAATCAAGGAAGTGCTTCGGGAGCAGAAATTTTAGCTGCAGCAATAAGAGAAAACAGAGATGATGTAAAATTAGTAGGTAAAAAATCTTTTGGCAAAGGTTCGGTTCAAGAACCAGTAAGCTTGCGAGGCGGTTCATTGCTGAAGATAACCGTTGCCCATTGGCTTACGCCAAAAGAAAACTTAATTGATAAGAAGGGCTTAGAACCAGATGTGGAAATAGATATGACAGAAGAGGATTATCAAGAGAAAAGAGACCCACAATTGGAAGAAGCAATTAAAATATTAAAATAGATTTTATGAAAGTTATACTTCTAAAAGACATAGATAAATTGGGAAAAAAATATGATATTAAGGTAGTCAAAACAGGATTCGCGATGAATTCTTTAATTCCCAAGGGCTTGGTTAAACCAGCAACTAAATTAGCGCTTATGAATATTGATTCTTTAAAAAAGAAAAAAGAAGAAGGAGATAAAGTAGAATTTATTCAAACGCAAAAAATTGCGTCTGAACTTGATGGTCAAGAAATAGAATTTTTTGTAAAAACTGGAGAGGATAAGCAACTCTTTGAAGCGATTACGCCACCAAAGATTGTGAAAAAATTGCAAGAGATTGGTTTTAATGTTAAAAAAGATCAAATAATTTTAGAGAAGCCGATTAAAGAATTAGGAGAATTCTCAATAAAAATAAATCTTGACCATCAATTAGAAGCCAAGATTTTAGTAATTATAGAATCAGAGAAGGAAGAGGAAGTAGGTAAAGAGATTTAATTTTTTAATTAGTTTATTTCTTCAAATCAGATTTTATTTTTTTTGGCAAAATTGATGTTGCTTTTTTTGATACACAAACAGAAACAATTTTGGCCCTTCTCTGTGAATTGTCAAATCGTCTAATTCTTTTTGTGCTGAATTCTACTTTTCCTTGCTTTATACTATAAAGAGAATCGTCTCTGCCTCGTCTAACATTTTTACCAGGAAGAAATTTTGTTCCTTTTTGTTTGATAATAATCATCCCTGGACCAACCTCTTGTCCACTATAAAGCTTGACTCCAAGATATTTTGGTCTTGAATCTCTTCCCAATTTACTTGTTCCACTTGCTTTTGTTTTTGACATAATATGAATATGATATCAAATAAATTAAAAAAAGTCAAAGGAAATAGGGATTTTCTAATTCTTATTACGGTAATTTTTTTAGCTTGTCTGTTTTGTTTTTCTTTAGGTTGGTTAATGGGTAAAACACAAGCCAAACAACCATTACAATTTCATTACGAAGATGCAAGATCTATTTGATGAAAATTTGGAAAAGCAATTTTTAGAAAAAGCCCCCTTGGCTGACAGAATGAGACCAAGGGATTTTAAAGATTTTTTTGGACAAGAAGAATTAGTTGGCAAAGATAGTCCACTTTATAGAGCTATTAAAAACGATAATTTAACTTCTTTAATATTCTGGGGTCCTCCTGGTTCTGGGAAAACAACCTTGGCAAGAATAATCGCATCTAAGACAGAAGCAGATTTTATAAAATTTTCAGCCGTCACGACTGGAATCAATGAGGTAAGAAAATCAATTGCGAAAGCTAGAGATCGCTTGAAATTTCATGGACAGCGAACGATTCTTTTTATTGATGAGATTCATAGATTTAACAAAGCTCAACAAGATGCTCTTTTGCCTTTTGTAGAAGATGGCACAGTAATTTTAATTGGAGCGACAACAGAAAATCCTTCTTTTGAAGTAATTTCTCCACTTTTATCTCGTTCAGCAGTTTATATTCTAAAGTCTCTTTCTTCTGATGCATTAAAAAATATTTTAAATAGAGCATTAAAGGAAAAAATAAGTGGATTGGGAAATTCGAGCCTAACAATTACAGAAAAAGCCATGGAACAATTGATAAGTTTCGCTGATGGTGATGCGAGAGCCGGGCTTAATGGTTTAGAATTTGTTGCCAACTATTTCAAAGGGGAAAAAGGGAAAAAGATAGAGGCTGAAAAACTCTCTCAAATTTTAAAAGAACATGCTCTCCGTTATGATAAGAAAGGGGAGGAGCACTATAACGTGATTTCTGCTTTTATAAAAAGCATGCGGGACTCTGATCCTAACGGAGCGCTTTATTGGTTAGCCAGAATGGTAGAATCAGGAGAAAATCCGCGATTTATTGCTCGGAGGATGATTGTTTTTGCTTCTGAGGATATTGGAAATGCTGATACCCAAGCGCTTCAAGTCGCTTTAGCCGTATCTCAAGCAATAGAATATGTTGGATTACCTGAAGCTCAGATTAATTTAGCTCATGGGGCTACTTACTTAGCAACTGCGCCGAAAAGTAACGCCTCTTATTCTGCTTTATTAAAAGCCAAAGAGGATGCTAAAAAAGGTTCTTTTGGGGTTCCGCTTCATTTACGAAATGCGGTGACTAATTTAATGAAAAAAATTGGTTATGGAAAAAATTATCAATATGCTCACGATGCTCCAGATAAAAAACCATCTCAAACTCATTTTCCTAAAGAGATTGGGGAACAGAAATACTATCACTTAGAAAAATAATTTTTTTATTCTCCACTTACCTATATACATTTAATTGTTCTTGACAATTATGAATTTTGTGTGGTATAATATACATAGTTTGTACATTATATTAGTTCAAAAATAAAGGGGGATACGATGTATGATTATCTAGAAATGAAACGATGGAAGAAGAAGCGTAAGCCGAAGTTTCCAAAGTTAAAGTTTCCGATAAAGCCGTGGCCGGTGGCAAGTAAGTTGATTTGGTTTTTGTTTAACACAGCGAAATTAGCATTCGTGAAAATGTGGATAGGAACATTTGAGCGAGTTGTTTTAGATGCCACTGGTATTCGTAGGCCACAGGGGATACCAAAATGGCCACAACGCATTATCTTTTGGTTATGCGGAGTGAACGTAGTAAGTTTCCTCTTTTCGCTATATTGCCTTTTCGCAAAGAGCTATTGGGGCATATTAGCGATAGTTGTGGCGATGATTTGTCATATCGTTATATGGATTTGGTTACGGAGGAATTTTCCTCCTGTGCCTACTCCGTGAGAGTAATTTTTCCTGGGCGTACACAACGACACTTCTTGTCGTGTGATGCCCAGGAATCTTTTTTTCCCTTGTCATCAATTTAAAACAGGGCTATTCTGAAAGCATGGATAAAGAAAAATTTCTTGATTTAGAATATCAGGAAACAAAACTTAATAGATTCTTGAACAGCTTGGAAGACTCTGCTCGCCGTAAAGCGTTCCATGCATTAGAATTGGCAAAAAAAGAACACGATGGTCAATTTCGCGATAGTGGAGTCTCTTATATCATTCACCCCATTCGCACTGCCCTTATTCTACCAGAAGAATTAGGCATTCAAGATATTGATATGTTGTGTTCAGCATTGTTGCATGATTCCATTGAGGATGGACATGGAAGCGTTGAAGAAATTAAAAGAGTTTTTGGATTAGAGGTGAGTCGTATTGTTGAGAAAATAACAAGGCCAAGATCAAACAATGAAAGCGAGGAAGAAAAAATAAAAGCAAAGAGAGAAAAATTTAAGCAAATCAGTCAAGAAGATGAGAGGGTTCGGATTATAAAGCTCTGCGATGTACTTGATAATATGCGATCAATGGATTTTATAACGGAAATTTCGCCAGCTAAAAATAAAATAATTCGCTGGAAGGAAGAATTAAAGGATTGCGTGTTACCAATCGCCGAAGCAACAAATCAGCATCTTTTTGAAGAACTTAAACAATTTATTAATTAAATATGTCTAATTTTTATAACCCAAAAAGAACATACAGTATTTTTAAGCCAGGTCAGACGGCGCCTTTCAAAATAAGTCGTTCAAAGATAGACTTATTTTTACAATGTCCTCGTTGTTTCTATATGGATAGACGATTAGGTGTAGCTAGACCGCCAGGGTTCCCATTTAATTTAAATAATGCCGTAGATACATTATTAAAGAAAGAATTTGATATTCATAGAGTAGCTAAGTCCCGCCATCCGTTGATGGAAGAATATAATATTGATGCAGTGCCTTTTCAGCATGAAAAGATGGATGAATGGAGAAATGTGCGAAAAGGGATTCAATATATTCATAATCCAACCAATTTATTGATTATGGGCGCAATAGATGATGCTTGGGTTAGTCCGAAAGGAGAATTACATATTGTGGACTATAAGGCAACATCTAAGAACGGAGAAGTTACCTTAGATGCGCCTTGGCAGATTTGCTATAAACGGCAAATGGAAATTTATCAATGGCTTTTTAAGAAAAATGGATTTAAGGTTTCTGATATTGGTTATTTTGTTTATTGTAATGGAAAAGCTGACAAAGAAGCATTTGATAAAAAGATTGAATTTGATATCAAGATTATTCCATATAAAGGAAATACCGATTGGATAGAGCAGACGATTTTAGATATTCATAAGTGCTTAAATCAAGACAATATTCCAGAGATGGATTCGGATTGTGATTATTGTCGTTATAGAAAAGTTGCTGCTCAAGAGAGTTACAAGTTTTCAAAAAAATAAATAATGGGTAACCAAGAAATAAAAATTTCTCCAAAAGCATTGAATTTGTATTTTGAATGTCCCCTATGTTTTTGGTTGGAAAAAAATAAGGGAGTTAAAAGGCCAGCACCTTTTCCTTACGAGTTAAATACTCAAGTAGACGAACTTTTAAAGCATGATTTTGATGAGTATAGGGCTAAAGATGGATTACATCCACTTGTAGAGGCAAATAATATTCCAGCTAAACTTTTTCAGAATCAAAAATTGTTAAATGAGTGGAGAGACAACTCAAAGGGTTTGTGTTATTACGACGAAAAACTTAAAACAACTCTTTTTGGAGTAATTGATGATATCCTAGATTTTGGACAAGGCAAGTTAGCTCCGTTTGACTATAAATCAACCGGTAAGAGTGTTCCAAAAATTTATGATCGTTTTCAACTCCAAATGGATGTTTATACTTATCTTTTAGAAAAGAATGGTTATTCAACGCCAAGAAAAGGAATCTTGGCTTTTTATGTTGTGGATAAAGAAAATTCTTTTGAAGATAAATTGCCTTTTAGAAAAGAGATTCATATAATTGATACAGATCCTTCATATATTCAAAGAGTTTTTGAAGAAGCAGTTGAATTTTTACACAGAGATGTGCCTAAACAACATAGTCCGGAATGTTCGTTCGGTAAATGGCTTGAGCAGTCTGTAAAAAATTAAAGAATGTTTAGGGTGTTAGCCCCAAAGATTAGTGTTATGTTTTGGGAGGAGAATACAAAAATAAAAACAGATAGTTTGGAATTTAGACGATTTTTAGCTGAACAAATACTTTTACCTGAAAATAAATGGGACAAGAGATTCAAACAATATGTCCAGCAAAAAGAGAATGATTTATTACAAGAAATTCCTAAACGAAATTTTGAGGAAGAACAAGAATGGGACTTTCAACGATATCTTAAGTCCTTAGATTTAAAAAAACAGGACTTAATCAACAAAAAAATTCTTGATTTGGGATGCGGAGAAGGGGAGTTTGTTAAATATTGTTTAGGACATGGTATCAGCGAAGATGTATATGGCTTGGATGTTCAATTAGAGGTAGAAGAAATTAATCCAGGTTTTAGGAAATATTTTCTAAAAGGAAATTTTGAAGAGGAATTACCAATCAAGGAACTTGATTATATAATTTCTGTTATTGCTATAGATGCACCGAATTCTGAAGAAATAGAGAGAGATATCAGAAAAATTTTAGTTTTAGTCCTTATGGCAATGAAAATTGACGGAGAAGCAAGAATTTTTCCTGTTCGTAAGACAGGAGCTATAACTGGGTTAAGGACAATTGAATTTTCGTGGAAAAAGTGGATAGAAGTTTTGCAGGATTTAGCAAATAAAAAATTGATTAATTATGAATTTAAACCAATAGACATCGGGGTAGCTGGCAATAAGCCAGATGTTTGGTTGGAACAGGTTTTGATTATTAAAAAGAGACATTAAATTCATGCAAAAGAAAATTTTAATTTTAAATATTTTTCTTTTTTCAGCTTTGGCCATCTTAATTGTTTGGGTGATTTTGCCAGATGCGAAAGTGGAGGAAAAGTATGACGAAATAAAAGCTGATTCTTCAGAATCAATGCCAAATATTATTATTTCAAGTCCGATGAATGGAAAAAAAACAAAGTCTCCGATATTGCTTCAAGGGGAAGCAAGAAATAATTTTGAAGGAGAAGTAAATTTTCGTCTAAAAGAAAAAGAAGGGAAAATTTTAATAGAAGATTTTTTGACACTTAGTGGCGCTGACTTTGGAGAGTTCGGCACATTTAAAAAATATCTTATTTTTTCTAAGCCAGAGACAGAAGAAGGGATTTTAGAGATTTTTTATATTTCTCCAAAAGATGGTTCGGAGCAAGAGAAAGAATCAGTTGTAGTTAAATTTGAATTAGAAGAACAGTGGCTGGAAGTTCAAATTCAAAGAGAAGGGGATGGAGAGGGTGTAAAGAATGGCGACAATTTAGTTGTTGACTATATAGGGTTGCTAAAAAATGGCACAAAGTTTGACTCAAGTTATGATAGAGGAGAGCCATTTGAATTTATTTTAGGCGTAGGCAAGGTTATTAAAGGTTGGGATTTAGGGATTTTAGGAATGAAGAAAGGCGAGAGACGAAAAATAGTAATTCCACCAGAGCTTGGATATGGTGAGACGGGTGTCCCTAATAGTCCGATTCTGCCAGATACAATTTTAATTTTTGAGGTTGAGATTTTAAAAATTAATAATAATTAAGGTCAAAAATCGCGAAATTTATTTTTTTAATAAAAAATTATGGCAGAGAAAAACGAAAAAACAAAAATTGTATTTGGTTTAATCGCAATAATTGGAATTATGATATTATCTTATATTCTTTTTCCAAGTGGTTATAGAAAAACTCCAGTTTCTATTGAAAAAACAAGTAATTTAGAGGAATATAGCGAGGAAAATGATAAGTCAGAGAAAATAGAAGTTGGCTCAAGCGTTATTGAGGAAGAAACAGATAGCTATATTATTAATGTCCAATATCCAGTGATTAACGGTTTACAAAACGAACAAATACAAGTAGGTTTAAATGAAAATATTAGAAATTTTATTAATGAATATACAAATGATTTTAAGGCAGGAACAGAAGAAGCAGAAATTTTTGAAGAAATGAAAAGTGGTTTTTATATTGAGTTTCAAACAAATTATTTATCAGAAAAATTTGCAAGCATTAAATTCAATGGTTCAGAATATTATAGCGGAGCGGCTCACCCGAATAATTATATTTTAAGCTTTAATTATAATATTCCCGAAGATAAGGAAATTTTGTTAAAAGATTTATTCTTACCTGAAACAAATTATTTAAGCGTACTCTCGGATATTTCAAGAAAAATACTATTTGAGCGGTTTGACGAAGATTTAGGCGTAATGCAAGGTTGGATTGAACAAGGTACCGAAGCGGAAGAGGGAAATTTCCAAAATTTTGGTTTTACCAAAAATTCTTTAATTATTTATTTTAATTCATATCAAATTGGACCAGGTGCCATCGGAATTCAAGAAACAGAAATTCCTTTTGAGAATTTAGGCAAAGACATTGACTTAG
Organism: uncultured Candidatus Saccharibacteria bacterium; assembly: GCA_964563465.1. Classification (GTDB taxonomy): domain Bacteria; phylum Patescibacteriota; class Minisyncoccia; order Minisyncoccales; family PEYH01; genus JAYENY01. Next base: position 10,521 of record CAZLVZ010000008.1, read on the forward strand.
GGATAATAGATTCCTTAATCATTTGACAATAGGGGAGTAAAATGTTATTATTGTAACTGAAATAATAGGTATTTCACTTTTCTAAAAAAAGGAGGCAGAACATTGAAATTTAAAAACAGAATAATTGGCGCAATCTATGGTTGGAAGCATGGTCCTGAATACGACAGCTTAACTGGACTTCACACCAGAAGTTATCTGGAATATGAACTTTGGTCTAAGGAATCGGAAAGAGCTAAGCGTTATGTCCATCCATTAAGCATTATTTTTCTTGATATGGATGGGTTAAAGCTTATTAACGATTCTATGGGTCATTCTGGGGGAGATAGAGCGCTAAGAGGTCTCTCGGCAGGGATATTGAGACAAATCCGTTCTTCCGACAGTTTGATTAGGTATGGAGGAGATGAATTTTTACTCCTTCTTCCTGAAATCGATGGCGTCCAAGCAAGGATATTAATGGATAAAATCCAAGAACATATGCCGAAAACTATTAGATTCAGTTTCGGTGTAGCCGAATGGAGAGAGGATTCTACTCTTGCAATACTTTTACAAGAAGCAGACAAGGAATTCTACCAAGAGAAGAAGGGAAAAGGAGTGGGTCAAAAATGATACAAAAATTATGGCGGGTGGCTGTTTCAGCACCCGCTTTTATATTTTTTAAAAAATAGATTAATATTATGCGACATTAAAAAGATTAGAAAACCCAACGGGGTAGGCGAGTAATCAATAATCAATTTGTACCATGATATTTTCTATGAATTTCTTTAAGTTGAGGTCTCGTGATGTGGGTATATACTTGAGTTGTGCTAATGCTACGATGGCCCAAAAATTCTTGAATAATTCTTAAGTCAACACCTTTCGTAAGCAAATCCGAAGCAAAAGTGTGGCGAAGCGTATGGGGTGAAGTTGCAATGGGTAAACCAGTCATCACGACATATTTTTTAATTATTCTTTCTATCGTCCGCGCTGTTAGCCGTGTTTCTACTCTCCGGCCCTTATAACCGATAAAAAGCGCTTTATTTTTATCTTTTCTTGTTCTTAAGTATTTTCTAAGCCACGAAATAGCTCTTTCCGAGAGAAAGACAGTTCTGGGATAACCGCCCTTACCTATAATTCCAATTTCTAATTCTTTAATATCAAATTCAACTCTAAATTGTTCTCTGTTTAAAGCAACTAATTCAGCGACCCTTAGGCCAGTAGAAAACAAAACTTCTAATATTGCCTTATCTCGTTTTCCCATAATAGTTGAAACGGTGGGCGCCTCTAAAAGTTTTTCTACTTGGCTTAGAGTTAAAAAGTTTACTTTTCTTATTTGATTTTGTCTTGCTAATTTAATTTTTTCTGGAGGCAAAGAAATGATATCTCTGTCTGCAAAAAAAGTTAACAAGGAACGCAAGGCAATTAGATAATAATTTTGAGTATTCCTTTTAAGGGGTTTTTTATTTTTTTGAGTATATTGTCGCGATAAAAATGTTTTATATTTAAAAATATGTTCAGGAGTTAATTCGTGAGGTTTTAAATTATCTAATTTATTAATTTCTATCCATTGAAAAAACCTTTTTAAAAATCTTGCATAGTTTTCTTGGGAATTAGCGGACAGTCCTTTTTCTATGTCTATCCAATCTAAAAAATCTGTTAAATGTTTTTTGATTGGTTTGTTGGATTTTTTCACAATATTGGTGGGGGAGGCCCTAATTGCCTCTTATGGGGATTAATAGTATTCTTTAGTCGGTTAAGGGTTATTATGCGACTATCTATCATCTATAATACTCCCTATAACAAGGGGGTGTCAAGGTATATCTATAGATAAAGATCTTTTTGACCTCTATTAAGAACATTTTTTAATCTAATTGTATTTCTTTTTGTATATAATAGTCAAAATGATTCCATTGGTACTCAATCCATGGCTTTATTTTTGAGAACCACCAAAAACTTATTTTTTCTCCAATATTTTTTAAAAAAGGTATAAAACCATTAATCCTTTTTATTGTATTTTTAATTGTTTGCAGAATAATTCCAACCTTTTCTCCAAAATTTTGTTGGAAAGATTTAACTTCCTCTGCTCCCGGTGGAGCAATTTTTGTTCCTTGCGCCAATAAAATATTTTGACAGGATATAAAAAACACTAAAAAGAATATTAAAGCAAAAGTAATATATTTTAATTTATCCTCCCCTATCATAGCTTTAGTTTATTTTAGCTTGAGCTTGTTCTAAGCGTTTTAATGTTTTTTCTTTTCCTATAATTTCTGCTATATCAAATGGCGGGGCTGACGCTTTTTTGCCGGACAAAGCCACCCTAAACGGCCAAAGAACATATCCCCTATTAGCGATGTCCATTTCAGCGGTTTTTTGGGCCAAAATTTCCTCTATATTAGATTTAGTCCAACTATTCTCTTCAATGCCCGTTAGGGCTATTTTTGTGGCTTCTAAGGCCATTCTAAGCGTTTTTTCGTCCATGTTTTTCCATAAAAGCATATCTTTTGGATAATTCAGCTCTTTTTTAAAGAAAAAATCTACTAAATCAGGAATTTCAGATAAAAACTTTAATCTTTCCTTATAAAGTTCAATAATTTTTTCCAATAATTCTATTGATATTTTTTCTTTTGTTCCAAAAATTAGGTATTTTTTTTGTAATTCTACAGCTCCTATACCAGGTAGAACCCCACCTTTTTCAAAAATAGGTTGAATCAGGTTGTCCTGGATTAAATAAGGTAAACAAAGCTCAGTGATTTTAGCTGTTGATTTATTACGGATATAAAAACCATTCAGCCAATCTAATTTTTTCAAATTAAACATGGCCGATGATTTTCTGCACCGCTCTAGTGAAAATTCTTTAGCTAATATATTCAGAGAATAAATTTCTTTTTCTCCACCGGGATTCCAACCAAGAAAGACCATAAAATTTATTAAGCTTTCGGCCAAATATCCCATATCCTGATATTCAGTAATTGAAGTTGCTCCATGCCTTTTACTTAATTTACTTTTATCCGGTCCTAAAATTAATGGAAAATGACCGTATTCTATGAGAGGTAAACCAAGCGCTTCCTGTATTAGGAGTTGTTTTGGAGTATTAGATATATGATCCTCACCTCTTAAAACATGGCTAATCTGCATTTCATAATCATCAATCACGACTGCTAAATTATATAGTGGAGATGACTCGCTTTTTGCGATAACAATATCTCCCAGTAGAGAGGTATCAATTTCTATCTTCCCCTTGATCAAGTCATTAAAACTTATTTTTTTACTTGGTGTTTTAAATCTTATTACCGAGGGTCTCCCCTCTTCTATATATTTTTTAATAGTTGATTCTGAAAGATTACGACACTTACCCGTATAATGAGGCGGTTCGCCAATGCTCATTTGATATTGTCTTTGAGCATATAGTTCTTCTTTACTACAAAAACAATAATAAGCCATTCCTGTTTTTAAAAGTTTTTGAATATATTTTTTATAAATTTCTTTCCGTTCGCTTTGTCTATATGGACCGAATTTACCGATATACTCTTTTGGATTTTTAGGATCAATTCCTTCGTCCCAGAAAATTTTTAACCACTCTAGTCCATCAAGAATATCATTCTCAAATTCTTTTTTTGACCGTTCTTCGTCAGTATCTTCCATTCTTAAAACAAAAACACCATTATATTTTTTAGCAAAAAGATAATTAAAAAGAGCAGTTCGCGCAGTTCCTATATGGAAAAGTCCAGTAGGCGAAGGTGCAATTCTAACTCTTGGATTTTCTATTTTTTTTGCTATAGCTTCCATTATTTTATTCTATATTGCTTTCGTGGTATTTTCAACTTTTTGATTGTTTTTTATTTTGACTTAATCAAATATGTAGCAATAATTTCAGCCGCATTTGGTTTAGAAAAAGCAAGTGCAGCATTGCTCATTTTTTTAAGTTTTCCTGGTTCAGAAAAAATTAACATTATGTTTGAATAAAGCAATCTGGGAGTTGGGTTTTTAGATTCCATCACCATTGCTGCTCCATTACTTGCAAAAGCATGAGCGTTTTTTGCTTGATGATTTTGACTTGCTTCGGGCAAGGGAATCAAGATGCTTGGTTTACCAATTGTAGCGATGTTAAAAATTGATCCAGATCCTGCTCTAGAGATAATTAAATGACTCATAGCGTAAGCATGTTTTAATTCCTCTTCGTTTAAGAAATTAATTGGATGATAATTTTTAATAAGATTTTCTTTTTTTATGATTATTCTTGCAGTTGACAAGATTTCATTAAGGCGTTTTTTTCCACATTGATGAATAATTTCAAAGTTTTCCAAAAGTTGTGGAAGCATTTGGAGAATAATATTATTAATTCTCTCAGCGCCCTGAGAGCCACCTAAAATTAGAATAATTGGTTTTTTGTCTTTTAATTCAAAAATTTTCTTTGCTTTTTCCCTACTTCCATTAAGAATTGTTTGTCTTATTGGATTACCGGTAAAGAAAATTTTTGAAGAAGAAATATTCTCAATTTTTGTTTGTTCAAATGATGTGAAAATTTTTATCGTAGATTTAGCAAATATTTTTGTTACTCTGCCAGGAACAATATCTGATTCATGTAGGAAAAATGGAATTTTAAGTTTTTCAGCAGACCAAATCACAGGGAAAGATCCGTAACCACCTTTTCCAAAAACGATATCTGGTTTTATTTTGCGGAGATATAATGATGCCTGAATAAAACTAATTGGAATTTTGAACAAGATATCAATAATATTTTCAAGTATACTTTTAGGAGTAATATACCTCCTAATCTTGCCAGCAAAGATTGTTTTTACTATAACTCCCTCATTTTTTAAGAGCTGGAGACCTATTTCACTTTTTGGACCAACAAAATAAAGATTAAGCGGATTAATTCTTTTCTCTTGTTCCGTTTTCTTGTTTTGTTTTTTTAATTCTCTAATTATTGCAATAATGGGAAAGATGTGTCCCCCACTACCGCCACCCGTAAAAAGTATTTTCATAAAAAATAATTAATTATTCTTTGGCGTATTTTGAAATATTTAAAAGAATTCCTACGGCGATCAATTCAACAACCAAATGTGAACTTCCATAGCTTACGAATGGTAAGGGAATGCCCGTAAGTGGCAATATTCCAGTTATTGCTCCCATATTAATAAATGCTTGAGAAACAAGCCAGAAAGTAATTCCTATTGCCATAAGCTTTAGAAATGAGTCAGAGCATTTTTTGGCTATCTTAAATCCTTGCCAAGCAAAAACAAGGAAGAGAATAACAAAGATTGTTGCTCCAACAAAACCCGTTTCTTCTGCGAATATAGCAAAAATCATATCTGTCATTGGTTGAGGTAAAAATCCAGCCTTTTGAACGCTCAACCCCAATCCCCTGCCTAAAACTGTTCCTGAGCCAATAGCAATAAGAGATTGTTTGAGTTGGTAACCAGTACCCATTGGCTGAGTATTGGGTTTAATAAAAACAAGAAATCTATTGAGGCGATAAGGGGCTGTTTTTATCAAAATACCCAAAGACCCCAATCCTGCAAGTATTAAGATAGCCGTATGGTATAACGGAGTTCCAGCACTAAAATACATTATTAATGTGGTGGTAGCAATGATTACTAATGTGCTTATATCTGGTTGAGCAATCAATAGTGCAGAAATTGTTCCTAAGGATATTATCAAGGGAAGAAATAATTTAAATTTTTGGTTCTTTTTCTGTTTTTTGCTATGACGAGATAGCCACGCGGCAAGATATATAATAAAAGAAAGTTTTAAAAATTCGGATGGTTGAAAGCTAATTGGTCCGATAGAAATCCAGCGTTTTGCTCCACCTAACAGCGTTCCTATTTTTGGTAGAATAACCAAAAGCATTAAAGCGAGAATTACAAATAAAAATGGTAAACAAATCTTTTTTAAGAATTCTGGCTTAATTTTATATGCTAAAAATCCCAAAATTCCACCAGGAATAAATCCATAAAGTATTTGATGAATAAGATAAAAAAAAGAATTATCAGCATTTCTTTGAGAAATAGCTATAGAAACTTCCGCTAAGATTATAAATCCCAAAACAATCAGTAACAAAATACTTACAAGTAAAATAGAATCTGGTTTTTTATCTTTTTTCATTTTTGGCTAAATTTTTAACATATTTTTTAAATTGTTTTCCCCTATCCTGATAATCATCAAAGGTGCTGAAGCTTGCGCAAGCGGGAGAAAGTAAGCAAGTCTGTCCCCTTTTTGTATATTGAAAACACAATTTAGTTGCTTCTTTCATATTGTTTACAAAAAAATGTTCTGGTTGATTTTTTTTTGTTTCTTTTGAAATCTCTTGCCATATTCTTTTACCCTCTTTTGGAAATAAAATAATATTTTTTATTCCTTTTTTTATTATTATTTTTGCAAGCAAATTGAATTCAGATTTTTTTTCAGAGCCACCCAAAATTATTGTTCCTACATTTTTTAATGAGTTTAATGCGGCCATAGTTGCTTCAGGAATCGTTGCAGCAGAGTCGTTATAAAAATTTATGCCTTTAAATTTTCCTACAAATTCTAAACGATGCTCAAATCCTTCAAAATTTTTGATTGATTTTTTTGTTTTTTTATTGGAAATTTTGAAAAGCGAGCTTACGATTTCAGCAGCCAAAACATTGCAAACAAAATAATCAGAAGTTTTTTTGGATCCAAATGCAATCTTTTTTGCTAAACTTTTTTCTGCTAAATTTTTAATTTTCTGGAAATTTTTGTTAAAAATAAAATAATCTGTTTTTGTTTGCCATTTAGCAATATTGGCCTTAGCTTCAAAGTATTTTTTAAAATTTTTAAAATAATTTAAGTGATCGGAATAAATATTAAGAAACACAGCAATATGAGGACTAATTTTTAGATTTTCAAGCTGATGAGAAGAAAGCTCAAATATAAAGATTTTTTTCGTTGGTTTGTCTATCCAATAATCAAGAACTGGTTTTCCTATGTTTCCCACTAATTCTGTCTTTACTCCATTATCTTTAAAGATTTTATAAATTAAATTAGCAGTTGTCCCCTTTCCCTTAGTGCCAGTTACTCCAATTGTTTGTTTTTTGTATTTTTCAAGAAAAATTTCTGTTTGAGAAGTAATTTTTTGTTTTGCGAGATAAGGTAAAAATAGTTTTTTAGAAATACCCGGAGTTTTAATAATAATATCATAATCTTTTACCGATAGAAGATAACTTTTTCCCAAGTGCAGTTTTGTTTTTCTATCTTTCTTTATTAATTTTTGGATAGTAAAAGATAATTTATTGAGAATTAATTCGTCTGCCAATCCAATTCTTTTATCTGGAAATTGTTTTCTTAAAAACCTAAAACTGGACTCTCCCTCTTTTCCGAGTCCCAGTATTAAAATTCTTTTATCTTTTAATAAATTCAGTTTCACTTGATTAACAATATCATAATTTATTCTTGAAATAAAGAAAAAAGCGCTTTACTACAATGGCAAGTGCTTAATAAAAATTATTTTTAAGAGATAATATTAACCCAATAGGCGGATGGCAATACCTATAATAGCAACCACTAAGCCAATAACCCAGAAACGCATTGTTACCTTATAATGAGGCCAGCCCTTAGCTTCGAAATGATAATGAATCGGAGAGGCAAGAAAGACCCTTTTTTTGAAAAACTTTTTTGATAATTGTTGAATAATTACAGAAGCCGCTTCAACGACCAATAGGAAAGCGATTATTGGCAGGACTAAAACCGAATCAGTCAGAAATGCGACCATCGTAAGGGCAACACATAGACCCATTGTTCCAGATTCACCCATATAAAAACGAGCTGGAGGAATATTAAACCACAAAAAAGCTAAAACAGCACCAGAAATAACTGCACAAAGAGCAGCTATATCAATTTGTCCAGTAAAAAGAGAAATAATGGCGTATGCGCCAAAAATTGTGGCAAAACTGCTTCCAGCTAAACCGTCTATTCCGTCAATTACCCCACCCGCATAGACCGCCATCATAACTAAAATAAAGAAAGGAATATACCATGCACCAATTATTAAATCTCCATTACCTGGGATATGTAAGCTCGTCCATCCTAATTTTGAATAAAACCACCAGCCACCAATCAAACCAATCAAAAAAATAGAAGCTAAACGATATTTTAAACTCAATCCTCCGCCAACATAACGACCCTTGCTTCTGACTTGAAGTAAGTCATCAATTAATCCAACAATAGATGCGGCAACCATACCAAACAATGGAAGCCATGTTTGCGAACGGCTCAAAAAATTTAGTTTTTCTAAAATACTGCCATCGAATTCTGTGAGCAAAAAGAAAATAACGGCCATAATTAGAGGTATTGTCCAAATCAAAAGTCCCCCAAGACGCGGAACTTTAGTTTCTGTTTCTGAATGAAATTTTTTAAAAATTGGCATTTCTCTTCCATCAATAGATTTTTCTCTAACCTTCTTTTTCCAGAGTTTATGTTTATATAAAAAATGAGTTAAAAAAGGCGTGGCTAAAATTGCCATGATAAAAGAAATCGCTCCCAAAGAAAGAATTTTGATAACACTAAAGCTTAGCTCGGTATCTTCAAGATGTTGAATAATATTTCCTACCATATAAATCCTTTTTCAAGCCAATTAATAATTTGTTTCATTTCTCCAAAACGATTATTAGAACCTAAAATTATAGAGACCAAATATCCTTGTTCTGATTTTGGTTGAGGTAATATAATTAAAAGGCATTGTTTTGCCTTGGGTGTTTGACCAGTTTTTCCACCAACAATATTTGGAAATTCTTCAAGAAGTTTATCAGTAGTTTGTGCTTTATGATGTTGATTTCCGTTAGACAGGAGAATCATATGTTCAGTGTTTTTTGTAATTTCAAAAATTTTAGCTATTTTTGCGTCAGTCTTAGCTTGTTCAAGAATATATTGAACAAATTTAGCCAAATCATCAGCTGTAGAGTAATTATATGCTTGGTTTGGGAAATCAGGATCTAATCCAATTGGGTCAACGAAGTGCGTGTGTTTAATCCCAATTTTTTTAATTTCAGAATTCATTAATCCTACAAATTTTTTCTCTCCGATAATTTCAGCTAAAGCCCTTGCCGCATCATTACTTGATTCAACTAACATTGAATAAAGAAGTTCGTTTACCGTAAATTCTTGTCCAACCCTAAATTGTCCTTTTTCTTCTTCAGTATCTACTGCTCCTTGTGTAATAATAGTTTTTTGTTCTAACTCGTAGTTTTTAAGAACAACATAGGCGCTTACTATTTTACTTAAACTTGCAATTGGAAACATTTCTGAAATATTTTTTCTAAAAATAATTTTATTTTCAGCTTCTTCGCTTTCGGTCGCCAAAACGATTGCTCCCTTTGCGCTTAATCCTTCCAGATTTCCAATTCTCCAATTACGAAAAGGCTTTAGATGTGAATAATCAATCGGAACATTTATCAATGCTGCATTGTAAATATCTTTTGTCTTTTGCCAATAGACATATTCATTCATTATTTTGCCTATCTTGATTCCACTAAAAATAAAAAGAATTAACGCAAAAAGAACAAATATATATTTTGCTTTAATCAATTCAATCTTTAAATTAGTTTTTGTCTTCCAGGTTTCTATTTTCATTATTTCTTTTCTTTGGACAAAGATTTTCCAATTACACTAATACCAACCTCCTTGAGTTGTTTTTCTGAAACCGTTGAAGGAGCATCCATAACTGCTGTAATGCCAGATGTTGCTGTTGGAAATGCAACTGTCTCCCTGATGCTTTTTTCGTTGAGTATAGTTTGTAACAACCTATCAAGTCCGGCTGCGATACCTCCGTGAGGAGGAACTCCATATTGAAAGGCCTCCAGAATGTGTCCAAATTTATTTTCTACCATTTCAGAAGAATTGCCTAAAATTTCAAAAGTTTTTTTCAAAATTTTTGAACTATGATTTCTTATAGACCCACCCATAACTTCAGCACCATTTAGCACTAAATCGTATTGTTTAGCCTTGAATTTTAGAAGCTCTTTTCTACCTTTTGGGGAAGTTAATTCTTCTATACTCATTTTTTCAAATTTTTGTAAATCAATATCTTGGAGAGCGGTGAATGGATGGTGAACAGCGTCAATGGAATTATCTTCTAAAATTTCAAACATTGGGAAATCAACAATCCAACAAAAAGCCAAATCGTCTGTTTTTTTATTTTTTCGCAGATCTGGCCTATCGCTTCCATAATTCTTCATCGCATCTTGATAGCTCAATCGTGGAAATGGTTTCTTTTGAATATTCTTTTTAAATACATTTTTTACTAAATCAATAATCATCTCTTCTATTAGACACAGAATGTCCTCTTGTTCAATAAAACTCATTTCAATATCAACTTGAGTGTGCTCAAATAAGCGATCAGCTCGTAAGTCTTCATCTCGGAAAACATGAGGAAACTGGAAGTATTTTTCAAAACCAGCAATCATTAAAAGCTGTTTATATTGTTGTGGACTTTGCGGAAGCGCATAAAATTTACCAGATTGTAATCGCGAAGGAACTAAAAAATCTCGTGCGCCTTCGGGCGTAGATTTTGTGAGAATTGGAGTTTCTATCTCCACGAATTCTTTTTCAATTAGAAAATTTCTAATGAAATTCGTGGTTTTTTGACGAATAATAATATTATCTCTTAACCTTTTTCTTCGTAAATCTAAATATCTATATTTTAATCTCTTTTCTTCTTTTATCAGATATCCGTCGTTATCAATGGGAATAGGTAATGTGTCTGCTTTTGATAAAATTTTTATTTCTTCAGCAACCAACTCAACTTTTCCGGTTAATAGGTTTTTGTTAATCATTTTTTCGGGTCTTTTGTTGATAGTTCCGATAATCTCCACAACCCATTCTGGCCTTAATTTCCTTGCTGTTTTTAAAATATTTTCGTCTAGATTAGACAAAAATACCGTTTGCAAAATACCGCTTTTATCCCTTAAGTCAATAAACACTAATTTACCATAGGAGCGACAAGTATCTATCCAACCAGCAACTTTTACTTTTTCCCCTATATTTTTTGATGTTTTCTCTACTGAAGTTCTTTTCATTTGAATTTTGATTATATGTATTTTTTTATTAATTCTACTATCTCTGACGGAACATAGTCAGTTTTTAAAAAGTAATCTTTTACATCAAGTCGTTTTGCTCTTTCTCTATAATTTTTGCCTTCAAGGTTAGACAAAATAATTACTGGTGGAATACTCCTTTTTTCTTTTTTCATTCTTTCTAAATAATCAAGTCCATTTTCCTCTGGTAAAATAATATCTAAAAGCATTAAATTAATTTCTTTATCTTTCAAGAAAATCTCCCCTTCTTTTACTGTCATTGCTTGGAAAACAACAAAACCTTCTTCTTCAAGTTTTTTAATATACATTTCTCTTATCATTTTTTCATCTTCAATTAAAAGAATTCTTTTCATGGGTTTTCCAATATTAATCTATTTTTTATTCTACACAAGATTAGAAAAAAAATCAAAGCCATATTAGGGTAATCTAAGCTTTGCCTTTTTGCCCGAATAGTTATAAACTATACTAATTATAAGATTGTTATTATGCAAAAACAATACGATTTCAAGAAACAAGAAATAAAGTGGCTAAAATTCTGGGAAAAAGAAAATATTTTTAAATTTGATCCTAAAAAGTCAGGTAAAGTTTTTTCTATTGACACTCCCCCGCCAACTTTTAGCGGTAAAATGCATTTAGGCCATAGTTTTTCTTATGCGCATGAAGATATCATAGCTCGTTATCATAGAATGAAAGGAGAAAATGTTTTTTATCCTTTCGGCGTTGATGACAATGGCTTAGCCACAGCTAAGTTAGTTGAAAAAATAAATGATGTTCGTTTTTTTAAACTTAAGCGGAAAGAATTTGTCGCTCTTTGCCAGAAGACAATAAAGAAAATTTTGCCGGACTTTACTATTGAATGGAAACGATTGGGAATGTCTTGTGATTTTTCAAACATTTATTCGACTATGAGTCCAGAAGTTCAAAAAATAAGTCAAGAATATTTTATAGAATTATATAAAAAAGGAAGAATATATCAAAAGGAATCCCCTACTCTTTGGTGTCCAGAATGTCAGACAGCCATTGCTCAAGCAGAAATGAAAGACAAAGAGATAGAAACATTTTTTAACAATATTGAATTTGAGCTTGAAGATGGAGAAAAAATAGTGATTGGCACCACCCGTCCAGAATTATTACCGAGTTGTGTAAGTATTTTTATTAATCCGCGAGATAGCAGATACAAGAGATTAAAGGGAAAAACAGCAATTGTGCCAATTTTTGGCCAAAAGGTAAAGATTATAGCAGACGAAAAAGTTGATCCCAAAAAAGGAACTGGCATTGTAATGTGTTGCACTTTTGGAGACACAACAGATGTTGAGTGGTATTTTAAATATAAATTGCCTTTAAAAATATCTATTGAAAAAGATGGCCGACTCAATCAACTGGCTAAAGAATTCGTTGGATTGAAAATAAAAATTGCGCGCGAAAAAATTATAGAAAAACTAAAAGAGAAAGATTTAATCAAGGAACAAAAAAAGATTATTCATAATGTAAATGTTCACGAAAGATGTGGAAAGGAAGTTGAGTTTTTACCAACTCGTCAATGGTTTATTAAATATTTAGATCTTAAAAATCAATTCTTGGAACAATCCTCAAGGTTAAATTGGTATCCAGAACATATGAAGATTAGACTTGATCATTGGATTCAAGGGCTTGCGTGGGATTGGTGTATTTCTAGGCAAAGATATTTTGGTATTCCTATTCCTCTTTGGCGTTGTGAAAAATGTGGAAGCGTTATTCTCCCAAAAATAAGCGATTTGCCGATTGACCCTATTCACTCTAAACCAGAAGGAAGATGCAAGTGTGGGAGTAATAAATTTGTTCCAGAAAAAGATGTTTTAGACACATGGTTGACCAGTTCTTTAACTCCAAAAATTGGCTTGTCTTTGATCAAGAATAAAAAGATTCGTGATAAAATGTTCCCAATGTCATTGAGACCCCAGGCCCATGATATTATTAACTTTTGGCTTTTTTATACTCTTGCTCGTTCCTATCTACATTTTAAGAAAAACCCATGGAAAGATGTAATAATTTCTGGTTTTGTTTTAGACCCAAAAGGTGAAAAAATGTCTAAATCAAAAGGAAATATTGTAGAACCCAAAGAGATTATTGAAAAATATGGAACGGATGCATTGCGCTTTTGGGCCGCTCAATCTGCCTTAGGAGAAGATTTGAGGTATAGCGAAGATGAAATTAAAATAGGAAAAAGAACGGTTACAAAAATATGGAATGCTTCAAAATTTGCTTTAATGCATGTTAAAAATTACTCTCCAAGCTTTAGTCATACGAAATATCTTCAAGACGAAGATAAGTGGATTTTAACCAAACTCTACGAAACGACAGAAGACTATATGGAAAAAATGGATAAGTATGAGTACTCAAAGGCTAAAGAAAAAATAGATAATTTTTTCTGGAAATTTTTTTGTGATTATTATTTAGAGATTATTAAATCAAGAGTTTACGAACCACAAAATCAAAGAAATTTAAAGGCCGTTCAATTTACTCTTTATACTGTTGTTTTGTCTGTTTTAAAATTTTATGCTCCGATAATGCCTTTTGTCACAGAGGAAGTTTATCAAAATTATTTCAAAAAAAGTGAAAAGGAGAAAAGTATTCATTTGACAAAGTTGCCGAAAAAAGAAAAAAAGCTTTATTTTCCAAAAATTACTCAAGATTTTGAATTGGCAGTTGATACAATTGCTCAAATTAGAAAATATAAATCAGAACACCAACTTTCTATGAAGGCGGAGATTGATAATGTTTCTATTACAACAAAAAATAAAACTAAAATAAAAAAATACTTGCCCTTAATCGGCAAGCTAATGTCTGTAAAAAAGATAGAGATTAAGTAAATTGTCAAAAATTATATTTCATCCCCATTGCGTCTTTGACAAGAGCCATAGTTTCAACAACGGAAAACAATCCTCCGTTAAAATAAGCTTTCTTCTTTTGTTTCTTTTCGCGCCTTTGCTATAAGGGGTTTAACTCCAGCTAAATCTTCCTTTATTGTTTTCCAGAGGACTTTTTTATTTATCCCAAAATATTCGTGAATGAGCTTGTTGCGCATTCCGGCCATAATTTTCCACGGAATATCAGAATACCTCTTTTTTACCTCTGTTGGCATATTCTTTGAGGCCTCTCCAATAATTTCAAAATTTCTGATTACAGCATCAACGACCTTAGAATCTCTATCAAATTCATCAAAGGTTAATTCTTTTATATATTTTTCTATTTTTCCTATCGCCTCAATGATGTCATCTATATAGAAAATATAATCTCTTTTAGGCATAAACGGTTTCTTGAATTATTCTTTTTCTAATTCTTGGTTTTAGAGCATCTTTCATTACTAAATCAACTTTTATACCCAATTGTCTTTTTAGAAAATATTCGAGCTCAATAAAAGCAAAAAGTCCAATGGGTTCAGAGAATTCAACCAAAACATCCAAATCACTTGCCTTTTTTTGTTTTCCAGTAACATAAGAGCCAAAAATCCCAATTTTTTTGACTTTAAATTTTTCTTTTAAAAACGGATCTATTTCTTTTAAGATTTTTTTGGCTTCCTTGAGTTTTATCATGACTGTATTATAACAGAATTTAATATCGGCAGCAAGTCTTTAGAATCTATATTTCATCCCCATTGCATCTTTGACAAAAGCCATAGTTTCCTTGGCTCTTTTTTCTGTTTTTACTCTCCCTTGCTCTAAAATTTCTTTAATTAATTTCGGTTGCTTGGCAAATTCAGCTCTTTTTT
>CAZLVZ010000009.1:0-22853 GCA_964563465.1 uncultured Candidatus Saccharibacteria bacterium
ACAATAGGTGCATTAAAAATTCCAGATAAATACTTTTTTGATTTCTTAAGAGGTTTTTTTGACGGTGATGGCTCGTGTTACAGTTTCTGGGACAAACGATGGAATAGCAATTTTATGTTTTATGTTACATTTAGTTCTGGTAGCGAAAATTATATCAAGTGGCTTAGACAAAAAAATAAAAAATTGATGGAAATAAGTGGGAGCATCAGTCGATGTAGAAGAAGAAATACAATAGAACTAAAATACGCTAAAAAAGAAGGGAAAATATTATTCAATAAGATGTATCATAAAACAAATCTTCCCTGTCTTGATCGAAAATATAAAAAATTGAAAAGCATATTAGAAATTGATGAAAAAGAAACGGGGAGAATTGTCTCTCCTGGGCGAGTGTTGGAACGGTAGACATCTATGCTTGAGGGGCATAGGGGAATTATTCCCGTGAGGGTTCAAATCCCTCCTCGCCCACAAAAAATTTACAAGTAAAAAGACCGCCATTGCTGGCGGTCTTTTACTTCTGAAGTTACTTTTCTTTTATGAACTTTTAAATTTCCTTCACAAGCTCAATATAGGTATAATGAGCTCCGAATTCTATTGCTCCCGCTTTTGAAGGAAACCAAATATCAACTTGATATCTTTTGCGAGGATGCATTCTATCCTTGACTACGAATATTCTATTGCCATAAATTTCAGGAATTTTTAATTCAGTCCCGAATGGCAAAAAATTCGCTGCAACAATTCCGTCTTGGACCCATTCACCAGAAGCGGTAATATAAGGATCTTCATCGGTTTCGTTGGGAGATGAAGAGTAAGCAGTAATTGCTACTCTTATTATCTTTGAATCTTTTGAATCGTAAGTCAATCTGCGATCCAATAAATAATGTTCACTATTAGAGAATACACTATTATTCTGAATCAGATTCAACGAGGAACTATTAATCTCCGTGAAGCTTTCAAGCGAGGGACTCTCTTTTACCTCTGCTAAGGCACTAGACAGAGAGAATATGACTCCTCCCACTACTCCCCAAACAAAAAAAATCTCTATTACGCGATTAATCTTAGTATTCATATTTTTTTAGAACTGCCCGTATAATAACATTTTTTGTATCCATCTGTCAAGCTTTTTTGAGCAAAATGTGCTCAAAAAAAAGAATACCCTTAAAGAGCATTCTTTCCTATGGAGCGGGAGACGGGGATTGAACCCGCGATCTTCTCGTTGGCAACGAGACGCTCTACCACTAAGCTACTCCCGCTGGTGCCGCGGGTCAGAATTGAACTGACGACCCCTTCTTTTTCAGAGAAGTGCTCTACCACTGAGCTACCGCGGCATCACGGTGGGCGCGATAGGATTTGAACCTATGACCTCCGCAATGTCAATGCGACACTCTAACCAACTGAGCTACGCGCCCATATGCCGGGGGTGGGATTCGAACCCACACGGACTATTGGTCCAAGAGATTTTAAGTCTCTCGAGTCTACCATTTCTCCACCCCGGCAAATTATCAAATATTGAGGCCAGGGTGGGAATCGCACCCACGTATAGTGCTTTTGCAGAGCACTGCCTTGCTACTTGGCTACCTGGCCCAAAACAATCAACTATAATTGGTTGTTATTAGCTTGGCTTTCGTTCTTATGAATCATTGAAATTAATTCTTCAATTCTACCAGCTTCTTCTACCCCCTTTTCTTCTAAAAATACAATTCTCGGGATCTTTCTAAGATACAATTTTTTATTAAGCTCTTGCTGAATGTGATAAATGTCTTTCTTTAAAATATCTATAACTTCTTTTCTTTTTGATTCAGGCATTGTGCTAATAAAAATCTTAACATTGCTTAAGTCGGGCGAAACATCCGCTCTCGTTAATGTTATTAAAATTTCCTTTCCGAAATCTTCTTCTCTTAAAAGAATTTTTGAAACCTCTCTTTTTAAAAGTTCGTTAAGTCGTACTATTCTTTCAGACATGATGAATTAAAATTATATATTATTTAATAGAAAGCTGAAGTTTTAGAAACAAAAAATATTAATAAAGGCATTAAAATCCTGCTTTTTTTCTTTCTTGAATGTAAAAATTCAAAATATCGTCTTCTTGAATTTTCTGACCACCCTCATAAAGAATCCCAACCTCATCGTTTACTCGACCTTGCTCAACTGCTTTTTTGTTTTTTTGAAGTTCTATAATTTTTCCTTTACCAACAATCTTTTCTTCTCTTAAAATTTCTAATTTGGCTTTTTTTAAAATTTCTCCATCAATAATTCTCCCTCCGACAATTTGCCGTCCCTTCTCGGTCCTGAAAACTTTCAAAACCAGCATTTTGCCGATATCCTTACGAATTATTTCTAATTCTATTTCTTGTTTTAATAATCGTTGGATTTCTTGAATCAGTTCATATATTACATCATATACTGCGATATTGATTCCTTTCTGGTCTGCCAATCTTAATGTTTGCGCATTTGGCTTTGTTCTAAAACTAAATATTTTTGCTCCGCCAGCAACGGCTAAAGTAACATCATCTTCCGTTATTGACCCAACTGCTGCTTTTAAAATACGAACCTTCAATTCTTCTTGAGGCAATGTTTCTATCATTCCCTCTATGGCTTCTAATGTTCCCACAACATCTGCTCTCAATATAATATTCAAAAATTTCTGTCCCTGTTTCTCGATTGGAATACATTTTTCTTTCTGCTCTTTTTTTATAACATATTCTCTTGCTTTTTCAATGTTTGGAAAAACCTTTGCAATCTCTCCGACACAAGGGAAAATCTCAAATCCCAACACTGCTATCGGCTTAGACGGAGGAGCACTGTTAATTGAATTTCCTTCAAAATCCTCAATTTTCTTCACCTTACATGTAGCGCTATTAGTTGCAATTATATCTTGAAGTTTCAATGTCCCGTCTTTAACCAAAAGAGTTACTACGGGACCTCTTTTTTCATCTAAATGAGTTTCAATAATTACACCTTCTGATAATTTGTCTGGATTTGCCTTTAACCCTTGCATCTCGCTTACAAGAAGGACAATATCCAAAAGCTCATCAATCCCAATTTTCTCCAAGGCCGAAGTTTCAACACAGGGAATTTCTCCACCCAAACCCTCAACCATCACTCCTTCTTTAGACAATTCATTTTTAACTTTTTGTGGATTAGCGCTCTGTTTATCTATCTTATTTAACGCCACAATAGTTTGAATACCAGCTTGTTTAATGGAATTAATCGCTTCTTTTGTCTGTGGCTTTACCCCTTCTTCTGCCGCTACTACTAAAACCGCTATATCTGCTATTTTCGCCCCTCGCGACCTCATTGCGCAAAAAGCCTCATGGCCAGGAGTGTCAATAAAAGTAATTCTTTTCCCTTTATATTCAACCTCATAAGCCGCAATGTGTTGGGTAATTCCCCCGGATTCTCTTTTGGTAATTCTAAAATCCTTGATTGCCTCTAAAAGTGAGCTTTTACCATGATCCACATGACCTAAAACCACTACCACTGGCGGTCTCTCTGTTAAATTGTCTTGTTTTTTCGCTATCATAATATATTAAGCATCTTACTCCTTTTTAGCTGTTTATTCAAGCAAAACCCTGCCATAAAGCAGGATTTTCTAAACACTATGCGGAGGGGGTGAGATTCGAACTCACGAAAACTTTTCAGTTTTACCGCATTTCGAGTGCGGCCCATTCAACCGGACTCTGGCACCCCTCCATTAAAACAAATCCGCATCTATTGAAATATTTTTAGGTAAAATAAATGGCAAATGATTTCCTATAAAACCGCCGAGTGAGGTTTCAATCTTACCTTTGAATATTTTGGGTTTAAAAAACTTTTCAACTTCCTTTTTATATTTCGTAAAATCAGAAAAATGTTTTATTAAAATGTCTGCTACTGTTAGTCCCCAGATTACTCCTCCACCAGTTGTTGGTTTAGTTAATCCAGCCGAATCTCCACATAAAGTAATATTTTCTAAATTGGGCAAACAAATTCCTTGAGGAATAAGCGCTGCTTTTAGTTTGTCTGGTTCTAAATGTACTCCTTGCTCTTGGCAAAATTCTTCAAATTCTTTTTTAATAAAATTACTGGGCCCAATCCCCCCATATTCTATTTTCCCTGCCTTGGGAATTTTCCAAAAAAATCCTTGCTTTGGAAAACTTTGAAAAATCTTCTGCCAGATTTCAATTTCTAAAAAATGACTATCTGTTTTAACAATATATTGAATCCCTAATCTAAAATTAAGTGGAGGTAAGGATAATAACTTTCTTGTTTCAGAAAGCGCTCCATCACAGCCAATAATTTTTGAAAAGCCCTGAGGAATCTTTTCAATTTTCTTTCCGAAAACAAATTTAACTCCTTGTTTTTTAGCTAAACTAAAAATAAAATCATCTAATTTTTGTCTTTCAAAAACCAAAAACGATGGTTTAGGTTTTAATCTGATGTCTTTTTTTGGAAAATGAACTAATATTGAATCTGATTTTCGTTGATACAAGTTGTCCTGTATGGGAATAAATTTCTTAATCCTTTCTGATATTAAACCACTGCAGGGCTTTGCATAAATTCCATCTTTTTGCTCAAAAACGGTCACTTGAAATCCTTGTTTCTGAAGACGCCAGGAAAGATAAAGCCCGACAACTCCTGCTCCTATAATGGCTACACTATTCTTAGTGCCCGTCATTTTTTGTTAATTTAGCAAATTTTCTCTTGCCAACTTGAATAGTTAAACCTTCTTTAACTTTTATCTCTTTACGAAAATCTTTTATAACCTTAGAATCTATTTTAACTCCTCCCTGTTCAATTAACCTTCTAGCTTCTGCTTTTGATTTGGTCAATCCCATAGATGCTAAAAGTTCTACTATTGGATAAATATCTTTTGGCGCAAAAAATGTTTTTATATCAGAAGGCAATCCTTTGTTTTTAAAAATTTTATTAAATTCCTTTTCTGCTTTTTCAGCTTCAGCCTTCCCGTGATAAAGAGAAACAATTGATAGTGCTAATTTTACTTTTAGGTCTTTTGGATTTACAATCTCTCCTTCCATTTGCTTCTTTATTTCTATAAGCTCTTTTTCAGAAACTGATGTGCAAAGCTCAAAATAATCAACGATTGTTTCGTCTTTCATAGACATTAATTTGCCAAACATTTCGTTAGGAGAATCTAATATGTTTACCACATTACCCCAACTGGTCGACATCTTTCTTCCATCAAGACCATAAAGCATTTTAAGTGCAATAATGTCTTGTGGTTTTTGATTAAATATTCTTTGGATATCTCTGCCGGAGTTAAGATTAAAGAGTTGATCATAGCCACCAAGCTCAACATCCGCTTTTACCATTACTGAATCGTATCCTTGAAGCAGGGGATAATTAATTTCTTTTAGAGATATCGGCTCTTTTTTTGTCCACCTTTCTTTAAAATTTCTTCTCTGGACTAATTGTTGGACAGAAAAAGCGCTGGCTAGAGATAAAAATTCTTTCAAAGGCATCTTGCTAAACCACTCGCTATTATAATGAACTTCTGTCTTTTTAATGTCTAAAATTTTAGCAAATTGATCAATGTATGCTCGCATATTCTTCTCAATATCTTTTTCTGTTAATCCTTTTCTTCCTTCTGGCTTGTCGGAAGGATCACCTATCAAGGCCGTAAAGTCGCCAACAATTAAAACAATTTCGTGCCCTAAATCCTGAAGTGCCTTAAGCTTCCAGAGTTGAGTTGCTCTTCCTAAATGAATTTTATCTCCAGTTGGATCAACTCCGTGTTTGATCCTTAATTTTTTTCCGGACAATAAAACATCTTTAAGGTGTTTATTGTCAATGATTTTTTCAACACCCCTTGTTAAAATTTCATCTATTTTCTTGTTATTTTCCATATAAATTTTTTAATTGTGGACCCAGCGAGATTCGAACTCGCGACCTCTTCTATGCCATAGAAGCGCGCTACCAACTGCGCCATGGGCCCATTTGCCCCTAGCAGGAATCGAACCTGCATCTATTCCTTAGGGGGGAACTATTCTATCCGTTGAACTACAGGGGCTAAATCTTGATTTAGATTATCATTTTTACAACCAAAAAACAAGATTTTACCCAAAAACCCGCGATGCGGGTTTTTGGGATTGCCCTTCGTCGTTTCACTCCTCAGGATATAAGAACCTTTCGTCGCTTCGCTCCTCAAGAACCTTGATTCGCTAAGGTATTAATATATATTCTTGAATTAAGAACGAGTAATACTCATTTCGTTCGTCAAGAGATTCTAATGGGTCAGGAACCAAGCTTTATTATAACCAATATCCTCAAAATCCTTGAGAATAAGGAGTATATCCGAGGATTAAAAAATGAAATTCAATTATTAAACTCTTTTTCTTGATTAATGCCTTTTGGTAGGTGATCTCAGCACTATTTTTCTGAAATACTAATTAAAAAATCATTTATATAAGACATGGTGCCATCATTGAGAATAATAACATCATAGAGTTTCTTAAACTTTTCTAAACTCTCATCCTTTTTTTCATTCAAAAAACCTACTTTTAAAAGATTGTCGTACTCAAACCCTTTAATCATGTCTGGATCTCCTAAGCTATTCCCTAAAAGCAAAACATTCTTTCTTGCTTTAATCTTTTCAAATACTGGAAATTCTTTAACCAATGTTTCGTCTTTATTCATTGAATGAATTGTCGGCTTTTCAAAATCAATAGCATTACCTTTTTCATCCCAGATGAGACTGTTTGATATTATATCAACATTGTTATAAAAAACTCCTTGCTTTTGTAAAAACAATCTAACTGGGTCGCCCCCTATACCACAAGAAGTTAATATTACTATTGGAATCTTATGTTGATGGCAAAAACCAAAAAAATCTTTAGCTCCTTCTCTCGGGAGTAAGATGCCAGAATCTACTATGGATCGTATATCCTCTTGGCTTAATCCAGATTTAATTAATAAATTAAAATGTTCTGTCCACCAATTCTCCATGGCAGACTTTTTATCCTTTATTGATACATTTGGATCTATTTCTATTGGATGATATTTCGCATATAGCGCCTTAGCCTTATCGGGATAATCAGGAGTCAAATAATTATTATCTCGTAATATAGAAATTATTGAAGGAACATGTTTTCCATTAATAAATGACTTAGTCAAAGTTTGGTCAAAATCAGCTAAAACATGGAGTTTATCAACTCCTTGTTTTTTAAATGTGTTTATCGTGTCCTGAATGTTTTGCGATATTATTATATCTTCCATACATAAATCTTAACCAAAAACCCTTGCGAAAACAAGGGCTTTGGTCTATTTTTGGGTGGCTAAGCGGACTCGAACCGCCTCTGGAAACTCCACAAGTTTCTGTGCTGCCATTACACCATAGCCACCATATGCCCCCACCAGGGCTCGAACCTGGAATCTACTCCTTAGAAGGGAGTCGCGTTGTCCAATTGCGCCATGGGGGCTAAATTTAATTCAACTATAACAGAAAATAAATTTAAATCAAGAAAAAACCAACTACAAATGTTTATTTCACTATAATTACCAACGATATACACTCTAAAAATCTCTTAGTTTTGCCCCTCGTAAAAAGGATTAAAATAAATCTTAGAGTCAGTGTTAATAAATTTTTCCCTTCGCGTCTTATATATTTCTAAAAAACTTTTATAAGAATTTTCATCTAATTTAATATTTTCTATAGTTATGTTTGGTTCGCTGGACTCCACTAAAAAGACATAATAATAAAAAATAGCGGCACAAATGAATATTGCCATAAAAACAAAAATTATAAAACTCATAAAGGCTCTTTCACCTAAAAACCAAACTACTTTTCTCAATATTCTCTTTATTTTTTCTATACTAATATCAACTTTGGACATAAACATTAATTAAAAAATTAATCTCAACATAATTTTTATGAAAAGAAAATTCCTCGCTTGACTGTCCCCTCAACGGTTCTTGTTTGTTAAAACTTAAATCAATCTCTTCTATGAGCCAACGACTATTTTCTATTTTTTCAAGAAATTTCATTATGTTAACAAATTCTCCCGTTCCGTTAATTCTGAAACTTACAAAATCCAAAATTTCCCCTTCTTTGTGATTTGTATCCATTGAAAAAATTTTAAGATTTAGATTTAAATTTGAAATTTGTTCTTTAAAAAAATTGATAAAACTAACTGGGACTTCTATGTCAATAAATGATTCTTGTTTTAAAATATCTTCCATTTCTCCAAGTCCTTTTTCGTAAAACAAAAAATTCTTTTCAAAATCTTCAAAATTTTCGCTCAACGATTCAATAGAAATTAATTCTTGTTTTTTCATCGCCAACTTATTTGAGTCCGCGATAATACTTCTCAAGGAAGGCAAAAGGCAAAAGAAAAACAATAAACAAAAAATTGCTACGATAATCAAAATAGAAGAATAAAATTTTTGAAGAAAATTCATTTTTCTAAGACAAAACTAATTCTAAAATTGGTGCCTTTCTCTTGAAGCCAATCCGGAATTGAAAAATTCACTTCTTTAAAATTTTTTTGCCCCTTAATTTTTTCCCTAAACTCATACGCATCATCAATGTTGGCGGCGTAACCAGAAATAGTAACTTTCAAGCTCTCTGATTGATAAGAAAAAATTTCTATGTGCATGCCTGGTAAAAGTAAATTAAATACTTGTTCTAAGAAAGTAGAAAAATTAAATTGATTTCTATAAAAATTATTCAATCCCAATAGTGTTCCGTTGACCGATTTAATCTTCTCTTGAAGAATTTGAACTTGAGAATTTCTTTCTTTCTCCATACTGATTAAATCCTTTTTCGCCTCAATTTGATTAGAAATATAAAATTTTATTGAAAGCAAAATTAGACTAAAACACAAGATAGAAGAAACCACCAAAATTCCCAAAATCCAGATCAATTTTAAATCTTTAGAATGTTTTCGCCTTATTTTCTCAATTGGAGGCAATAAATTGATCATAATTTTTGTCATCCCCATCTATCTCGTTAGTAAAAATGGAAAAAAGTGAATCAAGATATAGAAATAAAAATAAATTTATTCTCTTTTATAACTTCGGAGAGCTAAACCAATCGCAGTAGCATAGGGTAAAATCTTTTCCCTATCCTTTCCTTTTATCCTCTTTTCTTCAACGGGTAAATTAACCAAAGGATTGGCTTTTTGCACCACCAAGCCCGTTTCTTCTGATAAAAATTTGAGTAATCCATGCAAATTAGCACCACCGCCACAAAGTAAAAGTTTCTTTACTTCCTCTTCCTTGCCAAATAATCTTTTTTCTTTGGCGTGTGTTTGATAATAATCAATATGTTTCTTAATTTCATAAATAAATTCCGTAAGAACTGGAGATAATGCTTCTGAAAGTTTTTTGGCTCTATCGCCGGTTTGTTGGAAGCCATAAAGTTCTTTTAATTTTTGCGCTTTAGAAAATTGAATTTTTAAAGATTTAGCAATGGCAGAAGTTAACCTATCAGAAGAAAAAGGAATAAAAGAAGTGAAGCACAAAGAACTACCACGATAAACGCTAAAATTAGTGGAAGTAACACCGATGTCGGCAATAAAAATAGGATTCTCTATTCTCTCTCCTTTAATTATCGCCCGAGCAGTAGCTTGAGATTCCGTTTCCATAACTATTGGTGTTAGCCCTGCCTGAAAAATTGCGGAAACATAAGAATCAACTGTTTTTTTTGGTAAAGCTACTAGTAAAACTTCAATATATTTTGAATCTTTTTCAGTTGATTGAATTATGTGAGAATCAAGATAAACTTTATCTGGACTAAATGGGATATAATTCTCTGCTTCAAACTCAACAGCGCTTTTCACCTCTTCTTTACTCATTCGTGGCATCTGTAATACTCTGACAAAAGATTTTTCTTCAGGTAAGGATACAATTACTTGTTTTGTTTTAATTTTTTGCTTTTTGCTAACCAATTTCTTAATAGATTTAGCTAATCTTTCTATATCTACTATTTCTCCTTTCTCAACTATTCCTTCGTCTAAAGAACTTTTGTCTAAAACATTAAGTTTCAATTGATTTTTTTGCTGTTTGATTTCGGCAATTTTCAAAGACAAATCAGAGATATCTAATCCAAAAGCGCCAGGATAAAGATTAAGCAAATTGAACATATTAGTAAATTCTAAAATTAAAACTTATCTATAATCTAAAACTTTATCGTATCTCTTCCCATCCTTTATAGCCAAATTCTTCAGAAATACAGGGTAAAAAAGGAGGGGGATAGTAACTAAGTTTTGGGTCGTAAATATTTTGCCTCTCGCGATAGCCAGACACCCATGTGCTACCAGAACTCCACTTAGTTCCAACCCGACCATTACTAACAATGGAGCCAAAAATATTTAACTCCTCTTTTTTAGCATAATTCCAAGAATCGTAATGATTCCTTCCAAAATGTCCCTCTTGAGCGATATAAATACCATCTAATTCTAAATAATCGGGAGAATCTGGAGTAATTAAAACATTGTTTTGACTTACCAAAACA
The DNA here is from genome assembly GCA_964563465.1 of uncultured Candidatus Saccharibacteria bacterium. Classification (GTDB taxonomy): domain Bacteria; phylum Patescibacteriota; class Minisyncoccia; order Minisyncoccales; family PEYH01; genus JAYENY01. The sequence goes on from CAZLVZ010000009.1 coordinate 10,451, forward strand.
AATCCGTCTAAAGGGCTTCCATCTTTATAATTAATATTATCTTTTAACCAGACGCTTGCCTTTTCTTCGGGGACAATTAAATTAGCGACCGCTAAAGTAATCCGACCACCTACTTCTCCTTCAAGCCAGATATCATCCTCGAAATATATTAATCCACAATCTTCCAAAACATAATCAACAGCCATTTCTTCCTCACTAATTATAGAATGTTCCCAATAATATCCTTTTTCTTCAGTATATGCTCTCACTCTACTTAACTCTGTAATTTTACTCACATTTATTATTCTGCCATTTATTATAACATGATAACCTTCTTCGGTAGAGGGTGGAAAATAAAGTCCATGGCCCTCTCCTTGTGGTAATGGCTGAGTTAAAAATTTAATTCTACCTAAATCAATAGTAATGCCTTCAAAGTCAAAATGTGAGGCATTAATTCTAAAAAATTCTTCGCTGCCGTTAGCAGTTGTAAAAACTCCTGGACATATACATCCTTGACCTGATATCCACCCACACTCCGAGGGACAGATACTGCAACCGTAAGAATCAGTACAGTTCCATTCTGCTTGCTCCGATGTCACTAAAGAATTATTCTGACCATCCATTCTAATACCTCCATTAGAATGATAGGGTCCCATAATCGTTCTGTCGGCTCCTGCCCAAACATTGTGATTCAAAATATAGGAATACTCGGCCACGGTTGGTTTAATATAATGAACTTTAATTTTTCTTTGAACATCTGGAAATTGCATAGTCCAACCAACGACGGTGATGCCTATAGCCGTAGTAACTCCACAAGATCTTTCTTCCTCTACTTCTAATTGATATTTTCCAATTACTCCCAATCCTGGCAGGGTAAATTGATATTCACAATTAACGCAGTCAACACAATCAGAAGGGGGACAGCCAACCTCTTCTCCTTCGAAAATTTCTTGGGATTTGTGAACCAAATACCATCTATATCTATCAATTCCTGCTTCGGCTATGTGAAGTGCCTGTTCGTAGGCGAGCTCATATTCAGCCTGCTTCAGTTGAGAAAGAATAAATCCCAATAATCCTGCTAAAAGCAATAGAAAAACAGCACCAAAAATTAAAATATAAGTAATAATAAATCCTTTGTTTTTTTTCATCTTCCTATTGCGCTTCTAGTTTTAAATTTCTTAATTGAACCTTACTTTCTAAAGTATAATCCTCTGGATCACGATTTGGCTCAACATTAATAATTAAAAAAATCTGCATCAGGTGCGTTTCCTCTGCCCGAGCAGGATATTCAATGATTTCATTACCATTGATATCAAAATATTTAAAAACATATTTTTGAGGACTATCTATATTATTTTGAACATAGCGAGATAAAGTTGTGACTTCTTCTTGATCTTTTGGATAAATGGGAGGATTTCCTACTGGTTCTATCACTCCCTTTTTAAATTCTGTTTCTTGATTTGATGCCGTTTCTGTCCAAGACAATACGAACTGAACCTTCATAGAGTGACTTGGCTCTTGCCAATTACAATAATGTCCAACATATCCCGAGCTGTTGGCCGTAAGTTGAAGGAAATTATCTTGCGCTTGATTAGTAATATCAAAAGAAGCAGTCCCTTGCCAAAAACCAGGACAATCGTTACACTCTCCACTGTCTCGGCATAAGCTTCCTAAATTAAATCCATCTACAGAAATATCGGAATATTCTTTTATCCATCCAAAATCTCCTTCAACGCTCACTTGAATTTGCGCTTGCTCCAATGTTCCTTCATAAAAATCAGAGAAAACAACCGAGCAAGCCCCTCCATTAACATAAGTAACGCACTCTTTGGTTTCTTCTCTATCTGAAGTTCCACCTAAAAAATATCTAACCCTTTCTACTTTGTCGTCACTATTGATATCGCTAAAAAAAATAAATTCTCCATCTTCGGCTTTTTCAATCGGATATGAACCATCTCCGCCTGTTCGTGCTTCTCTTATTTCCCTAATCATAACCTTAACACCTCTTCTGGCTTCGTTAATGGCATACGCTTGATTCCACGCATAACTATTAATTTTATAAAGAGCAGGGATCAAGCTAAATAAAGCACCCGTGATCAAGCCGAAAATAGCAATTGCGATTAGCGTTTCAATTAATGTAAATCCATTACTCATATCTTTCTAATCCTATGTTTTTATAATTATCGCCCGAAATAATAATAGAAAAAGTTTTCTCATAATAATCCTTTGCCTGGATATTTAGATCGTAGTTCGAATTCGCTTCCAATGGGATAAATAACGACTCCCCATCCATATCGGTACCCTGAATCTCTTCATATCCAATAGAAGAATTGAAAAGGCGAACTGTGGCTCCAAAAACCGCTTCCGTGCTGGAAGCGTCTTCAACCTTAACTAATAAAAAATTATCTGATTCTAAGTAGAGATTGATAGAAGTTGTTGTACCAACTGAAAGATGATATGGCATTGGAGTCAATCCCTGATTAAGATTCAATGATTGATCATTCTTGTTAAAATTAGAAAAATAATAATTATCTGTCTCCATTCCCAAAAATTCTTTTTGACCACTAATGTTTGACGAATCTCCAGTATTATATTTATAAATTGGCTCTTCTTCGGCGTCGGTTCCTACTATTTTGTCTCCTCTTAAATCAAAACTAACATCAGAGATTGGAGTTGCCGAACCATCTTTCCATGAAAGATTCCAATCATAAAGAATTGGAGTTTTTCCTAAATCACTGGTAGAAAAATTTGCCTTAATTTTTAACTTAAAAAATTCTAATATGTCTAAATTAGATAAATCAATTGGTGAAGAATCAAAACCATTTTCGTTGCCGGGCAAGTCGCTATTAGCGACTAAGCACCAATCGGTGCTAGTGCTATAAAAAACCTGATAATTAATATTTGTTTCCAACTCCTCAAAGTCAGACCATTCTAATTGACGCCATTCAGTGATTTGAATCGGCAAAATCGCATTAGACATGAAATATCCCGAAGAAAAATAAGTAAAAGGAGAACTTTCAGATAATACAATATCTCCATCGGTAATTGTTAGGTCACTAATTTCAAAAATTTTATTCTGATTTAAAAAAGTGTCAAAAAAACTACCACCTCCCCAAGGGAGAAAAGTATTTACCATTAAATCACTAGTTTCATCAATAATAAAAGTAATGGGATAAAGCTCTCCCTCGTTTATAGTGGGATTCTTTCTTAGGGGAGTGGCAATAATCGAGCCATTATATTCCTCTCCTATCTTAAATGTCTGAGAATTTCCGTAGCCCTGTTTTTGAACGAGAAGCTTATAATTGTTAGCCAACTCTGATGTATTCAGAATCAAAAGTCGCTTTCCGAGGTTCTGTAAGTCGGTGCCATAGCATTGATCAAACGCCGTTCCTTCGTTAATGATACGAAGCGTATCGTTGGGACAAGGAGGGAGCTGATCTCCTGTTATAATCTCTACCGGATTACCATAGCTATCGCTCAACGAAATACGCAAAGCCCCTTTGCCTTCTCCTGTTTCTAATCCTTTGGCTGCAATGTTGGCGCTTAAAATCGTTTCTCCTCCCCAAAAATCGCTCCAAGAAATTCTAACTTTTATTTTCTTATAATCGTTAGGTGCTATATCTGGTGAGACAATCGTTCCACTACAATCAAACCCTTCTATCGTTCCATCAGCACAATCGTCAAAATCCTCAATAAGCGTTTGGATATTATAGGAAACGCCGTTAAGAATAATAACACTTTCGCTTGTTTGAATGTCGTTAAAAGATAAATTTCTTAATTCTTCAATACGTTCGTTTGCTAAATAGACTGCACTCATTTTAGCCTTTGATTGGGCAACCACTTTAATCGCTAATCGAAAGCCACCGAAAATTCCCACAAAAATAATTGAGATTAAAAAGGTGGCTACCAAAACTTCTATAAGTGTAAATGCTTTTTGTGTTCTCTTCATACTCCTCCCTTAAACAAATATTTTCAGATTCTATATCTTATTTCATAATAACAAAAAAACGCCTTTTTGACGATTTTTTAAGCAACACGAGAACGGTAAGATACTCAATCTCCTACTTTTGAATTACATGCCCTCCATTATAGAATAAATCGGTTGAATCATAGAAACAGCAAAAAATCCAACTACTGCTCCAATAAAAAGCAAAAGAACCGGTTCAATAATAGAAGATAAATTTTTGGTGATATTATTAACTTGTTCTTCAAAAAAATCAGCTAATTTTGTCAGCATTTTTGATGTTTCCCCTGTTTCTTCTCCAATACGAAGCATTTGTAAAAAAAGATTAGAATAAAGATTCGAAAAGGCAGACATCGCGATAGAAAGTTTTTTTCCTTTTTGAACTTCTTCTGCTGACGCGATTAACGCTTCTTTGAAATAGACATTGGTAACTGTGTTAGAAGAAATTTTAAGGGCTGTTACTATGGGGACGCCTCCATTTATCATTGCGCTCAAAGAAAGACAAGTATAAGCACAATTTATTTTCTTCAACAAACCTGAAAAGAAGGGGACTCTCAAAAGAAAACTATCTAAAAATCTTTTACCTTTTTTGTTTCTAACTAAAGAAAGAAATAAAAAAGGCGTTCCAAGAAAAAATAAAATTACTATATACCAATAGGAAACAAAGAAATTACCCAATGCAATGACAAATCTTGTCATTACTGGTAGCTCTATCTCTAGCTCTTCAAATGTTTGACTTAATTGAGGAACAACTTTAACCAACATAACTATTCCAATAAGAAGCATCGCTCCAATAATTACTGCCGGATAAACCATAGCGCCCTTTACTTTTGACCTCAATTGATGTTGTCTTTCTAATTGAAGAGCTAAGACACCTAAAATTTCTTCCATTTTACCAGTCTGTTCTCCAACTTTGACCATACTATAATAAATCTCTGGAAAAATTTTAGGATATTTAGCTATGGCAACAGAAAAGGCAGTCCCCTTAATAATATCTTTCTTTGTTCCATCCAAAACCTTCTTGAAATATTTATTCTTTGTCTGAATAGATAAAACATCTAATGCCTTAGGCAAAGATACTCCTGCTGATACCATAACTTGTAAATTTCTTGTCATCATCAATTTTTGGACCAAAGAAACTCTTTTAAGTCCCATTGAAAATGTCTTCTTTTTTGTTGCCCTTCGTTCTTCTTCAGCAGAAATCAAAAAAAACCCCTTATCTTTTAATAAATGAGCTAAATCTCTTTTATTTTTTGCCAGCTCTTTACCTTTCTTCTTTTTTCCTTGAAAAGATTTGGCAATATAGTTATAGGTGGGCATAAATAAAATATTTATTCCATTATTACTCTTAAAACTTCTTCTATGCTTGTAATTCCTTGAGTCGCCTTAACAAATCCATCCTCCACCATTGTTCTCATTCCATCTTTTATTGCTCTTGCTTGAATTTGATCAGAAAAAACTCCCTTACTAATTAATTTTTTGATACTTTCCGTAATGGGCAAAACTTCAAAAATACCACACCTCCCTTTATAGCCCTCTGAACAAGTTTTACTTTTTTTTGGGTGATAAAACTCTATGTTAGAAAATTTTTCTTTGGCCTCAATTATTTTATCTTTTTTCATGGCGCTTAATATTCGGTCTGAATCACAATATTTAAGTAATGTTTTCATTTTAGAACTACTAATCTTATATCCCGTTTTTTGTTCACATAACTTTCTTACTAAACGCTGAGCCAAAACTACATTTAGCGTAGAAGCAATTAAAAATGGTTCTACTCCCATATCTATAAGTCGCGGGATAGCTCCAGCGGCACTATTTGTGTGTAGGGTTGATAAAACTAAATGTCCTGTTAGCGCAGCGTTAATCGCTAAAGAAGCTGTTTCACTATCTCTAATTTCTCCAACCATAATAATATCTGGGTCTTGCCTCAACAAAGAACGAAGCCCATTCGCAAAGGTTAATCCAATCTTTGGCTTAACCTGTGTTTGGTTAACTCTATTAACGCGATATTCAATTGGATCTTCTATCGTGCAAATATTAATTTCTGGAACATTCAAAATCTCTAATATTGAATAAAGTGTAGTTGTTTTTCCAGAACCAGTAGGGCCAGTCACCAAAATCATTCCTGTGGGTTTTTTGATTGCTGATTCAACGAATTCAAGAGCATCACCTCTTAATCCTATCTCTTCTAAAGAATATCCTTGATTCCCCTCGGCTAAAAGACGCATTACAACTTTTTCGCCAGTCAAAACTGGCAAGATAGAAACTCTCACCGAATATTTATCATTTTCTTTTTTAAACTTAAACCTCCCGTCTTGTGGCAAACGATGTTCGTCTAATTTGAGATCGGCTAAAACTTTTATCCTGGCGACAATCCCTGTAGCAATCTGCTTAGGAAGAGTCATCGCTTCACGCAAAATACCATCAATCCTATAACGAACCATTACTTCTTTTTCTGATGGTTCAATGTGAATATCTGAAGACCTATCTAAAATGGCGTGTTGTAAAAGGGTATCCACAATCCTTATTACTGGCATCTCTTGGGCCATTTTCTTTAAGCTCAACTCTTCTTTTGCGTTTAAGGGCTTTATTCCTTTTTCTAAAGATATTGGTTTTATATCCCCCGATTCTTTTTTAATTAACTCTTTAAATTCAGCCTTCAGGGTTTTCCTATATTGCGATAAAATATTTTTAATACTCTCAGGCGTTGTTAATCGAGGTAAAATTTTCAGATTAGATTTCTTTTTAATAAAATCAATTGTCTGAAGATCTTCTGGATCAAGCATTGCTACTTCTAAGTTTCTATTATCCTTTCTAAAGGCGACTATGTTGTGTGAGCGGGCGATAGGTTCAGGAATAATTCCCAGAATATCGTGAGGAACGGTTGATTTCTCTAAACTAATAAAAGGAATGCCTAAGATATAGGCATTAACTCTAATTAAGTCTTCTTGAGAGACAAAACCATTACTAACCAAAATGTTCCCAACATTCTCCTTGCTATTTTTAGCAATTTTTTGGGCTTCTGAAAATTGTTCTTTAGAGATTAGCTCGGCATCTAAAAGAAAATTCTTTAATTGTTTAGGGTCTATTTTCATAACAATAAAAGTTGTATTTTTTAGTCACCGAGCACTTTTTTTATTTTCTCTGTTACTTCTTCCAAACTATAATTTGCCTTTACAAGATAAGTAGTAGCTCCAAACTCAATGGCCTTTTCCACTTCTCCAACATTCTCTAAGTTAGTAAGAATAATAACAGGAATATTTTTTGTATTATTGTCTAAGTGTAGCTCTTTCAAAACATCTAAACCATGTTTTTTGGGGAGAATAAGATCTAAAAGAATCAAGTCTGGATTTCCTGTCTTTGCTAATCTTAAACCCACTTCTCCGTCAAGAGCGGATTGCACTTCGTATCCCTTTTTTCTCAAAAATTCTCCTAAAGTTTTTTGAATAGCTGCTTCGTCTTCTATAAATAGAATTTTTTTCATAATAATGAATGATTAATTATTAATTATTAATTTGTGGGTAGAGTAAAATAAAAAGTGCTTCCCTTGTCTTCTTTTGAATCAAACCAAACCTTACCAGCCATTCCATCAAGAATTAATTTAACGATAAAAAGACCCAATCCTGTTCCATAAACTTCTGTCTTAACGGCGTTTCTGCAACGAAAAAATTTCTGGAAAATACGCTTTCTGTCCTCCACTGGAATACCTATTCCATTATCCTTTATTTGAAATTCTACTTTTTTAGTTAATTCTTTTAACTCAATAAATATTTTCCCTCCTCCCTTGCTATAGTTTATCGCATTTCCAATTAAATTTTCAAGGACTATCTTTGTAAGAGGATAGCTGGCTGAAACATTTTTTAAATCTTTTGCCGGCTTTAATTCTACGGTTAAATTAGAAGCATTAATAAATGTTTTATACTCAGAGATAACTTCTTTTGTTAATTCTGATAAAGAGAATTTTGTTCTTTTGTTGTCTAGCCGACCCTCTTTCAATCTGGTAATAGTAAGCAAATCATCAATCAACCCCTCCATTCGCGAACCATTTTCTTTAATAATGTCAAAATATTCAAGATTTTCTTTTTCATTAGATGGCTTAAATTCTTCTGATAATAAAAATTGTGTAGCCCATCTCAAATTGGTTAATGGCGCGCGTAATTGATGGGAAACAATATTAACAAATTCTGTCTTCATCCTGTTTGCTTCAGCTAAATCTTCAAAACTATGAGTAATAATAAAAGCAATGATTAACAATGTCATCGCGACCGCCAAAACAACAAAAGCAACTATTCTTGGATCAGATATGTAGCGTTCCCCCATAAGATAAAAAACAATACTGGAAATCATAATAACAAATCCCATAACAACGAAAAGGAATTGGGGGCATTGTCGAAGGGGAACATTGTATTCTTTGCATCGAGCAAAAATGTTAAATTGAAAAAATTTATTATCCATGATTTATGCTTAATTTTAACATTATTTAATTCTATCACATTTTCAAAAAAGAAAACAATTATACTTCACAAAATACAAAATTTCGGGTAGTATCAAATGTGCGGGGCATAGTGCAATTGGTAGCACGAGTCCTTTGGGAGGATTTAGTCCCAGTTCGAGTCTGGGTGCCCCGACATTAAAGAAAAAGGTTCAACAAAAATTAAGCGAGGTGCGGGTGTAGCTTAGTGGTAGAGCTTTTGGTTTCCAACCAAATGATGAGGGTTCGATTCCCTTCACCCGCTTGGAACTAAAAACCACCCATTATCCAATTCCCTTTTTAAGAGGGGAGGATAAAGAGGTGGTTTTTCATTTGTGAAAAAACTAATTTCTTCGTATGCGTTCCATATTAAGGACTACTCTCCCAATCTATATTTCATTCCTTTCGGAGGAGTAACGCGTCCGCGTTTAATGTCTCTTTTGAGATAAAATCTATGCTCGCCTATAACATCAAAAATCGTTTCATAGGGCTCGAAGGAAACCATCTCTTCTCCAAAGCTTAAGTCATCTAAATCGTGTAAAATCAGTAGAAGTATAACGACAGTTGCAATTAATGTCCCCGAGAGAAGGAGAGAAGACGGGTCAGCCGAACGAATTATGAACAAAGAGAATATAAGAATCCCAGCAAGAAACAAAACGACCATCCATTCCATTTTATTTAATCTATCCTTGCCGTACATAAACAATTTTTCTCTTGCTGTAGTAATCTCATTTAAAAGCGGTAAAAAATTAGTATAAGTTTCGACTTCTTTGTTACTATTCAATTTTTTTATATCCGTCAGCGATTCTATGATTGCATTAAAGTAAGGGTCGATTTTATTATAATCGCCCCATTCTACATAAAAAAACTCTCTGACATATTTATCAATAAGTTTCTGCTGCTTACTCGCCCATCCTTTATGAGGAACAAATTTTCCCAACACTTGCACGAATAAATAATATGTTTGTAGCCCACTTACTTCTACCGCCACATTCTCTCTTATTCTTTGAAATCTGCTCCATAAATCTGTAATAAAAAAACCAACCAAAATGGCAAAAAGGAGACCGACCATCCCTAAAATTGCATTAATTCCTTCGTTTAACTCCTCTCTTATGGGAATAAGAAAGACGGAAGTAAAGGAAATTATTATTACAAAAGTAACTAAATATTTTGTTTTAATTGTTCTAAGAATAGACATTTCTAAATAAATTAAATTATAATTATTTATTATATATTAATGATTATGAAAAAACAATCAAAAAAATTAAAAAAATCTTAAAAATTTGATTGCCCCACTAATTGCTCCAAGAACTAAAAACCACCCATTATCCAATTCCCTTTTTAAGAGGGGAGGATAAAGAGGTGGTTTTTCATTTGTGAAAAATGAATTATCTAACCATATCTTTCAATGCCTTTCCTGCCTTGAATCTTGGAACTGTTGTCGCTGCAATCTTAATACTCGCTCCTGTTTGTGGGTTTCGCCCCATTCTTGCTTTCCTCTTGCTTGTTAAAAACTTACCGAAACCAGTTAAAACAACTTCCTGACCCTTGCTTAAGGTCTTGCCAATTTCATCTAAAAGAATATTTAAACATTCTCCGGCAACTGTTTTTGAAAGACCGGATTTTGTTGCTAAAACTTCTACTAATTCTTGTTTTTTCATATTTTTATATCCAATTTAACTTATTAGCTCGACCTTTATTTTTAATCATTTGCTACTTAGCGTATTCTATCACTCTTTTCTCTCTAATAACAATAACTTTAATCTCTCCTGGGTATTTTAACTCTTCGGCGATCCTTTTTGCAATGTCTATTGCTAATTTTTGGGCTTTCAAGTCGTCAATTTCATTCGGTCTAACGAAGACCCTTAATTCTCTGCCTGCTTGAATAGCGTACGCTTTTTCAACTCCGTCAAAAGCAGTTGCAATGGCTTCTAATTCCCCCAATCTTTTGAGATAATTTTCTAATGTGTCTTTTCTTGCTCCGGGTCTAGCTCCAGAAACTTGATCAGCTGCTTGAACAATGTGTGATTCAATTGTTTCGTAAGGATATTCTTCGTGATGAGATTTCATCGCAGTGATAACCTCTTTCTCTACCCCAAATTTTTCTAAAATTTTAATTCCAATATCAACATGAGAACCCTGAACTTGATGATCTATGGCCTTCCCTATATCATGCAATAGTCCGGCTTTGCGAGCTACTCGCACATCAGCCCCTATTTCTTCTGCTAACATCCCACTCAATAAAGAAACTTCAATAGAATGTAATAAAACATTTTGACCAAAGCTTGTTCTAAATCGGAGTCGCCCTAAAAGTTCAATTAATTTAGGGTCAAGGTCAAGTACTCCTGTTTCGTAAACAGCCGTCTCTCCGGCTTGCTTGACTTGTCCAGATATTTCTTCTTCAACTTTTTTAACGGTTTCTTCAATCCTCGCTGGCTGAATTCTGCCATCTTCAATAAGCCGTTCCATTGCTTTTTTGGCAATATATCTACGCATCAGATTAAATCCTGAAATAGTTATTAATTCTGGCGTCTCGTCAACTAAAACTTCTACACCTGTGGCTTTTTCAAAGGCCTTAATATTGCGCCCCTCTTTACCAATTATCCTGCCTTTAATCTTATCTGAAGATAGTGCAACGTTGGTTGTAGTAATCTCTTGAACTTGTGAAATAGCACATCTTTGAATTGCTAAAGTTAATAATTCTTTAGCTTTTTCTTTGAACTTTTCCTTATTATCCCTATCTAAATGAAGCATCTTCTCTAAAAGTTCTCTTTGAGATTCTTTCTCTACCTTATCCATTAATTCCTTTTTTGCCACATCGCGGGGTAATTCAGAAATCTTTTCCAATTTTTCAATCTCTTGATCTATCAAAGAACTTAAATTACTCTTCAACTCTTTAATCTCGTCTGCTTTGTGATAAATCTCTTTTTCTTTCTCATCTAACTCAGAAATTTTGGATTGAAGATTATTTTCTCTTTTTAAGAGAAATTTTTCTGTTTTTGAAAGTTCGCTCTTTCGCGTTTCCTCGTCTCTTCTTGTTCTTCTAATTATGTCTTCTGACTTACGATCTGCTTCAGTTGTTATTCGTTCGGATTCTTTTTTTGCTTGAGTTAATCTTTTTTGAATCGTTTCTTCTAAACTGCCGATTTGTTTTTTGGCAATTGATTGTCGAGAAAGATAACCCAAGATGGATCCCAAAACAACTCCAGCAAGACCTGTCGTTAACAGTATAATTTGAGTCATATTTTATATTTGAAAACTGGTAAAACATTTTAAATAATTTTAAGAATCACCAAATTTCAATCTTAATTAATAATATTCTAACTTCTAATTAGAATTTACCAAAAAAATGCTTGGTTGTAAAGGATTTTAATCCTTTCTATCTTTTTTTTGGTTCTATCACCTTATCTATCAATCCGTAATCTTTGGCTTCTGCGGCAGAAAGGTAAAAATCTCTGTCTGTATCTTTAGAAACATCTTCCAATGATTTTCCTGTAAGTTTGGCAATAATTTTATTCAACTTGTCTTTTATTTTCATAATCTGTTTCGCCGTAATTTCTATCATACTTGCTTCTCCACTTACTCCACCAGCAACCTGATGCAATAAAATTTCACCATTGGGTAAGGCAAATCTTTTTCCCTTTGTGCCAGCTGCAAGAAGAACAGCACCCATTGAAGCGGCTAATCCAACACAAACAGTAGATATCGGTGGAGCCACATGTTGCATAGTGTCGTAGATCGCCAAACCAGCAGTTACAGAACCACCGGGACTATTGATGTATAGTTTGATTTCTTTCTTTGGGTCTTTGCTGGCTAAAAAAAGTATCTGGGCAATAATAGAATTTGCGACCATATCTGAAATCGGCCCAGCTAAAAATATAATCCTGTCCTCTAAAAGACGAGAATAAATATCATAGGCCCTTTCTCTTTGCCCGCTTTTTTCAATAACTGTAGGAATTAAATTCATAATGACTAATGATTAATTATTT